>NZ_JBSHCT010000024.1:1301-89444 GCF_053615935.1 Nocardiopsis sp. NPDC055879 | reverse complement strand
GGACCCATGTGACCCAGGGCGGGGATCTCCCGCACCTCCGCACGGTTCTCCAGGAGGTCACCGATGTGGTGGGCGTGCCACGGCGGGGTGAGCTTGTCCTCGGAGCCGCCCACGACCACGGTCGGTACGGTGATCCGACGGACGGACTCGTCCAGGTTCAAAGTGGTCATGACCCGTCCCCACGCGCCTCGGGGGACACCGCCACAGCCGTGGACCAGACGAGCGCACAGGTGCCTGGTCGCCTTGTCGGTGCCCTTGGCCATGACCAGGTAACGGAAGACGTGCTCACTGACCGGGGTGGCCGGGCCCAGGGGGAGCGGCGCGGTCAGGAAGACCTTCGCGCCCAGGGTGCCGAGCGGGCCCGGCAAGGGGATCGCCGTCGACTTCGCCGTCAGGTCGGTGCTGCCGGTGTTGGTGAGCAGCACCGCACCCACCTTCTCCTGGAAGGTCTCACGCGGGGCGGACGCCATGATCGTCATGCCGCCCATACTGTGCCCGGCGACCACGACCCTTTCCCCCTCGGGGACGGTGGCCGTCAGGACGGCGCACAGGTCGTCGGCGAGCTTCTCGGTGCCGTAGCCGGCCTTGGTGATGGGGGTCTGACTGCGGCCGTGCCCGCGCTGGTCGTACAGGACCACGCGCAGGCCGGGGTCCAGCCGTCGGACCACACGACCCCAGGAGGCGAGGGAGGTCGCCCAACAGTGTGAGAAGACCACGGTCGGACCGTCGTCCGGGCCGCGGACCTCCACGTGCAGCAGGGTCCCGTCGGCGGAACGGACCTGGAGTTCCCGTGCGTGGCCCACGTGTCGTGTCGCCATCGGATCACCTCTCGGGTGTCGGTGCGGAAAAAGGGGATGGTGGGGAGGTGTCCCCTCAGTCGTCCTCCAGGACGATCCGGGGGACGGCGTAGGGCGGGGTGCCCGCTCCGTTGACGGGGTGGCCTCCCCACAGGTTGGGGGCTTCCAGCCGGCCGACGCCCCGGTGGCCGTCGGGGGTGCGGACCACGACGGCCCGCACCCCGTCCTGGTAGGCCTTGCTGACGTCCGGGTGTGCGGACAGTCGTCCGGTCCAGCGGTAGTCACCGGTCAGCGGGGAGAAGTGGCCGGCGATGTGCGCCTCGACCTCGGGCCCCTCGGTGGCGTCCTCGGAGAACAGGACCGTCACCGTGCCCTGGTACTCCTCTTCGTCGTCGTCGAAACCGCTCATGGTGTTCCTCCTCCGTCAGACCGCGGCGGTCTTCGCGCGAGTGGACCGACGGGTCGAACGGATCCGCCGCAGATCGTAGTTGTGCGGGTCGAACCAGCGGGTGCGCAGCGCGAAGTTCCAGGTGAAGGTGGGCCACAGGGTGGTGTTGCGGCCCTTCTCGTTGAGGTACCAGCTGTCACAGCCGCCGGTCACCCACACGGTGCCCCGCATAGACTCGTGCACCATCTCGTTGTAGGCGCGCTGGGCCCGAGCCCGCGGTTCGAGCCGGTCGATCCGGTTGCCGCAGACGAACTTGAGCGCCTGCATCGTGTACCGGATCTGGGCTTCGATCATGAACACCTGTGAGGTGTGACCCAGGCCGGTGTTGGGTCCGGCCAGCACGAACAGGTTCGGGAACCCGTTGACCGTGGTGCCTCGGAAGGCCTGCGCGTCGGTGCCCCAGTGTTCGGCGAGGGAGCGCCCCTGGGGATCGAACATCCGGCGTGCGATGGGCGGGTCGGAGACGTGGAAGCCGGTGCCGAGGATGATGGTGTCGACCTCGTGTTCGGTCTCTCGCCCCGAGGGGTCTCGGGTGACCACGGAGTTCGGGCGGATCTCGACGATGCCGTCGGTGACCACGTCGACGTTGGGTCTGCCCAGCGCCGGGTAGTAGTCGTTGGACATCAGGATGCGCTTGCAGCCGGCGCGGAAGTTCGGCGTGAGCTTGCGGCGCAGCTCGGGGTCCTTGACACCGCGGTTGATGTTGGCCCGGCCCAACCGTTCCACGACCTTGAGCAACGAGGGCTTCTTCGCGAACCCGAAGATGTAGGTCTCGCGCCCCCAGTAGATGCTCTTGCGGGCGACCTGTTGGGAGCCCGGGACGTTCCGGTACAGCCACCGCTCCGGCCCGGTGATGTCGCGGTCGTGGCGGAACATCACCCACGGCGCGGTGCGCTGGAAGAGCGTGAGTCGGCCGACCTTGGGCTGGATCCGTGGCACGAACTGGATGGCGGAGGCGCCGGTGCCGATCACCGCGACCTCGCGGCCGGTCAGGTCGTGGTCGTGGTCCCACTCGGCGGAGTGGAACAGCCGACCCTCGAAGGTGTCGATGCCCTTGATGTCGGGGTGGGAGGGGTCGGCGAGCGGGCCGGCCCCACTGACCACGAACTGGGCGGTGAGGGTTCCGCCGGCGGTCTCGATCCGCCACCGGTTCCGGTCGGGTTCCCAGTGGGCGGACTCTACGTCGCTGTCGTAACGCACATGCTCGTCGACGCCGTGTTCCCCGGCCACACGCTTGATGTAGTCCCAGATCTCGGGCTGGGGGGAGAAGGTGCGGCTCCAGTTCGGGTTGAGCGCGAAGGAGAAGGAGTACAGGTGGGAGGGGACGTCGCAGGCGGCGCCCGGGTAGGAGTTGTCCCGCCAGGTCCCACCGATGCCGTCGGATCGTTCGAGGACGACGAAGTCCTTGAGCCCGGCCTGCCTGAGGCGGACCGCCATGCCGATGCCGGCGAAACCGGAGCCGATGACGGCCACCCGGTAATGCGGTACTGCTTCGGTCACGTCGCTCTTCCCTTCATGGTCCCGATCGGGACGCCTTACTTTGCCGACCGGTAGGTATGTCCCGAGGGGCGGTGCGTACCGCCTCGGGGAGGGGGACCGGGGCCCGAGGACGTGGCGCGTTCGTTCTCGGGCCCCGGCGTCGGGGCCGCCGTCGGAGGGCGTGGCGCGTTCCGCCTTCCGACGGCGGCGTTCTCGGGGCACGACGGCCTGCGGGCGGGGGTCGTGCCGGTGCGGGTCAGCGGCCGAGCAGCCCGGCCTTCTTCCAGAAGTACCGGCCCAGGCCGGAGATGGCGCCCGCCGTCTCCAGGGTGTCGACCACCTTGCGGGAGGCCCAGGTCTTGGTGTCGGTCCAGCGCGGGTTCCGCTTGGCGGCCCGGTAGGCCTCCTCGGGGTCGAGTCCGACCTGCTCGTAGACCTTCGGGTTGATCAACCGGGTCGCGGAGTAGTACGTGACCAGACCCAGCACGACGCGGCTGTAGGCCTTGTTGAGGGCACCACGCCGCGGCCAGTCGCGTTTGAACTCCTCGCGGGCGTAGCGCATGTGCCTGGCCTCCTCGGTCACGTGGATCCGCGCGACCGCGCGCACCAAGGGGAGGATCTCCTCGTCCGGGATGGCCTCGCGCTGGAACTGGTCCAGGACCTCTTCGACGAACAGGGCGCCGGCGAAGATCAGTGGGCCGTGCGCGATCGTCTTGAAGAGGCGTCCGAGCTGGTGGGCGACCGGGTCGAGCTTGTGCGCCTCCCACCCCAGCTTCTCGATCATCTTCGCGAACATGACCGTGTGCCGGCACTCGTCGGCGATCTCGGTGTAGGCGTACTGGACGTGCAGGGTGGTGGGGTCGTTGTCGTAGGTGTGCCGGACCAGCATCTGCATGAGGATGGTCTCGAACCAGATGCCGATGGTGGCGATGCTGGCCACCTCCAGCCGCGCCAGCTCCTTGCGCTGGGCGTCGGTCATCCGTTCCCACAGATGGGTGCCGTAGAGGGAGAGGCGCTCGGGGCGGATCGCCCACATGTCGGGGTCGACGGGAGCGTCCCAGTCGATCTCGATGAGGGGATCGTAGGAGGCCTTGGCGGAGCCGCGCAGGAGACGTTTGGCGATGTCCTCGCGGTCGGTGGTCTTGGGCTTGCCCGCGACTTCGGCGGTCATCGGCTCCTCCTTCAGGAGAGGGGGGTGGGTGTGTGCCGGGTGCCGTGGCGCGAGTGGATCCCCCGCGCGATCTCCGCGTCGGCGAAGGTGCCGTCCGTGAGGAGCAGGCCGAGCTGGAGCGACACGATCTGTTCGGTGGCGCCCGGGAAGTGTCGGGTCAGGTGCAGGGCCGCGGTGCCCAGGGCGGTGGAGGCGATGTCGCGTGGGGCGTGCTTGGCCCCGGCGGCCCGGACCACCGCCATGACGGTGTCGCGTTCGGTCTCGGCCGGAACGACACCGTCGAGCGAGGCGCCGGTGGCGCGTGAACTCTCGTGGATCGGGGTGTCGACGAAGCCCGGGTAGACGGTGGTGACGTCGACGTGGGTGCCGTATTCGGCGCGTACGCAGTCCGCGTAGGCCGAGACCGCGCGCTTGGAGATGGTGTAGGCGCCGGCGAGCGGCAGTTGGAGGTTGGCCAGCAGGGACGCGGTGACGATCACGCGGCCCCGGGAGCGGACGAGGTGGGGCATGGCGGCGGCGGTGACCCGCCAGGTGCCGAGGAGGTTCACTTCCAGCGCCTGGTGGGCGTGGGCGTCGGGCAGGTGGCCGATGTCCACGGAGGGGCCGACGCCGGCGTAGTGGATGAGCAGGTCCAGGCCGCCGCCGAGCCGTTCCACCGCCTCGGCGACGCCTTCGCGTACCTGTCGGTCGTCGGTGACGTCGCAGGCGATGACCCCGGGGCCGGGTTTGCGGTCGATGCCGACGACGTTGACGCCGAGGTGGCGCAGGACCGCGACGGTCGCGTCGCCGAACGCTCCCGAAGCGCCGGTGACGATGGCGTTCTGGCCGGGGAGCCGGCGCAGGTGACGAGGCAGGGGGGCCGTCATGTGATCTCCTCCACAGTCATTGCCGGAACGTTACAACGGTCATTGTCACAATGCAATGGGATGTAGCCGGTTGTTTACTCGCGAGTAGGTTCCGGGAGTCCGGGGCGTTCGAGTCGCGAGCCGTGCATCGGCCCGTACGGTTTGGCCGGGAAGGTTACGATCGTCGTCGACGACGCCCACCGGGCCGAGGGGACGTGATTACCCATGAGTACGGCCCTGTCGTGTCTCTAGGGTGGTGCCATGGCCGAATACCGCATTGACGAACTCGCCCGGCTCGCCGAAACGACGGTGCGCAACGTCCGGGTGTATCAGGACAGAGGGCTGCTGGCGCCACCGCGCCGCGAGGGGCGAGTGGGCATCTACTCGGAGGCGCACCTGGCGCGCCTGCGGCTGATCGGCCAACTGCTCCGCCGCGGCTACACCTTCGCCAACATCGGCGAGATGCTCCGCGTGTGGGAACGCGGGGGCGACCTGTCGGAGATCCTCGGTTTCGAGTCGGCCATCGGTGATGCCTGGAGTGACGAGATCCCCGACTACGTCGGCCTCGGAGAGCTCCGGGAGCTCTTCGGCAAGGAGGTGACCCCCAGGACCATCAGGCGTGCCCTCGCGCTGCGCGTCATCGAACGCGACGGCCTACGGTTCCGGGTCCCCAGCCCGCGCCTGTTCCACGCGGGGGTCGAACTGGTCAAGCTCGGCATGACGGTCGGCTCGGTCCTCGACATCGCCGAGAACCTCAGGAACCGGATCGGCGACGTCTCCGAACACATGGTCCGTACGGTGTCGGACCACATCATCAGCGAGTACACCCCCGGAAGCGTCATCCAGGCCGACGAGGTGGACCAGATCTCCGAACTGGTCCGCAGAGTGCGGCCCCTGGCCCAACAGGCCGTGGACGCGGTGCTCGCCCAGGAGATGGCCCACCACCTCAGCGATGTCATGGGCGACCACTTCGCCGAGGCCCTGGAGAAGCTCAAGGAACAGGACGCCGAAGGGTACGAGGGTTCCACGGGCCCCTCCTGAACCCCCGACACGGGCCGAGAACGCCCAGGCCGCGGGTCGCCCCTTCAGCCCCGTCGACCTGGACCGGTCGCCCCCCGAGTCGAGACGAAGCCCCCACTGGGCCCGGCCGTCGACCACGGGGCCGGGCCCGAACAGGTGTCGTGGGGTGCCGCGGGAGCGCGGGTCGAACGGGTGCCGAGGCGGTACCGCTCAGGCCTTCCCCGGAGCCTCTCCCGGCCCTGGAACCCGTGCGGCCTCCGAAGCCGGCTCGACCACGGTCAGCGGCAACGACGTGGTGTACCGCAGCTCGGCGAACGCGCCCGACGGAACCGCGGGGTCGCGCGGGAACACCGGTCTCACCCGCCGGTACTCCACGCCCTGTTCCGGGCGCGGGTCCTCGTCGCCCTTGTTCGGCCACATCGACAGCGCCCGTTCGGCCTGCGCCGTGATCGTCAGCGACGGGTTCACGCCCAGGTTGGCGGTGACCGCCGAACCGTCCACCACGTGCAGACCGGGGTGCCCGTACAGCCGGTGGTAGGGGTCGATGACCCCGCTCTCGGCGCTGTCCCCGATCGGGCAGCCGCCCAGGAAGTGCGCGGTCATCGGGATGTTGAACGGGTCTCCGACGGTTCCGCCCGGATATCCGTCGATGCGTTCGGCCAAACGGGTCGCGGCCTCCTGACCCTCGGGGATCCACGTGGGGTTGGGCTCCCCGTGCCCCTGCCTGGAGGTCAGTTTCTTGCGGCCGCCGAACAGGCCGCGCTCGACCGAGGTGGTCAGCGAGTTGTCCAGGGACTGCATGACCAGTCCGATCACGGTCCGTTCCGACCAGCGCCGGTTAGAGAGGCTACGGGCGAAAACGCCGGGGTGTCGCAGGGCCAGTCCGATGTAGCGCAGCCAGCGCGGGACCCTTCCGCCGCCGGGCACCTGGATGGTGGTGAGCAGTCCCATCGCGTTGGAGCCCTTGCCATAGCGGACCGGTTCGATGTGGGTGTTGTCGTTGGGGTGGATCGAGGACGTGATCGCCACGCCGCGCGTGAGGTCCTCCGGCGGGGGGACCCGCTTGCTCATCGCGCCGACGAGCGCCTCGGAGTTGGTGCGGGTGAGGGTGCCCAGCTTGTCGGACAGGCGCGGCAGCAGCCCCTCGTCGCGCATTCGGTGCAGCAGGGTCTGGGTGTTGTAGGTTCCCGCGGCGACCACGACCTGGCGCGCGGTGAAGGTGCGGGCGTTCTCCTTGCGCCGGGGCGCGTCGGTGCGCAGGGTGTCGACGGCGAAACCACCGCCCTTCGACCCGGGACGTTCGCGCACCCGCTCGACGGTGGTCAGCGGGTGCACCTCGGCACCGCCCCGCTCGGCGAAGTACAGATAGTTCTCGGTGAGCGTGTTCTTGGCGCCGTGACGGCAGCCGGTCATGCACTCACCGCACTCGGTGCAGGCCTTCCTGTCGGGTCCGGCGCCACCGAAGTAGGGATCGCCCACGGACTCGCCCGGCGCGGCCTTGGGGCCGGTGCCGTCCTGACCATCGCCGAAGCACACGCCCACGGGGGTGAGCCGGAAGGTGTCGCCCACGCCCATGTCCTCGGCGACCGCCTTCAGGTGCACGTCGGAGGGGGTCATGGAGGGGTTGGTGCGCACACCGAGCATGCGGCGGGCCTGGTCGTAGAAGGGCGACAGCTCCGACTTCCAGTCGGTGATGTGCCGCCACTGCGGATCCTCGAAGAAGGGGTCCATCGGGTGGTAGAGGGTGTTCGCGTAGTTGAGCGAACCCCCGCCCACGCCGGCTCCGGCGAGGATCATGACGTCCTTGAGCAGGTGGATGCGCTGGATGCCGTACATGCCGACCTGTGGCGCCCAGAGGAAGTTCTTCACGTCCCAGGAGGAGGACGGCAGGGTCTGGGGGGTGAAGCGTCGGCCGGCTTCCAGGACGCCGACTCGGTAGCCCTTCTCGGTGAGGCGGAGGGCGCTCACCGATCCACCGAAGCCGGATCCGATCACGACCACGTCGTAGTCGAAACGGTCGTCCGCTTCCTCGGGTGCGTCGGCGTCCGGTGTGCTCTGAGGAGACAGAGGAGACATGGGTTCGGGCCTCTACTTTTCGGGTCGGGCGGCAGTTGTCCGTAATGGGCCGGATACGAGTCCGCAACGATGATGGCGTCATCTAGAAATGTGACAATACATATTGTAATGTTCGTCACTACCGCCGAGTAGGGTGTGTTCCAAGTAACACACGTGGCGTGCGTCGGCGCAAGTTCCTTCCCCCCGTCGTCCTCCGACGGCGGAACCCTCTGGAGGTACACATGCCCAAGGCACCCGAGGAGGCGCCGGAGGCGTCTCAGGACCCGTCCGAGCAGTACGAAGGCAATGGTGGGACCCGTTGGCGCAGGTTCGCCCTGCTCGCGGTCCCCGGATTCGTCGCCGCCGGGGTCCTCGGTGGCATGACCACCCAGGGCGTGCTCGCGTCCTCCTTCGCGGTCTCCGGTGACAGCTTCAAGATGTCCGCCGACAACCTCAGCGGCAGCGGCTTCAGCCAGTACGGCGACGTCGCCGAGTCGGTCGACGGCTCGGCCCGACCGATCGGTCTGTCTACCGTGAACACCACCGAGTTGCGCAACCTGTGCATGTCCTCCCTGTGGGACCTGCCCATCGGCGAGGCCACCCTGGTCATCACCGCGGGCGAGGAGACCCCGGTCGAGGGCACCTCGATGGTCATCGACATCGAGCAGCTCCAGGGCGACGCGGAGTTCGGCGCGATCGAGATCGGCCGTGACGCCGGCACCCTCGACAAGGCCGACGGCGGCCAGGGACCGGAAGGTGGTTTCGGTCTGCAGGCCGACACCATCTCGGTCGACGACATGGAACTGACCTCTTGGGCGGTCACCTCCGGCTCGCTGCGACTGAGCGGCCTGGGACTGGCCATCAAGCCCGGAAACCACGAGTGCTTCTGATCCCATGGCCCAAGCGATGACCCTGCTCCGCACGGGATGGGGACGGTTCCGGAACTGGCGGCGCACCCGGCCGTTCTGGGGCGGATCCCTCCTCGTCGCGGCCGGTATCGAGCTTCTGGTCGCACCGGCCGCACAGAGCCTGATCCTGCCCATCGACCTACTCGTCTTCTCCGGGATGGCCGGTGTCTCCGGCAACCTCATCGGCGGACTGCTGATCGTGATCGGTGTGCTGAGCTGGTTGCAGCCGGCGCAGCGCACCTTCTTCGGCGTGGTCGGACTGATGCTCGCGTTGGTGTCCTTCGTGACCTCCAACTTCGGTGGCTTCGTCATCGGCATGCTGCTCGGCATCGTCGGTGGGTCGCTCGTGTTCGCCTGGGGCCCCGAGGCCCGGAACCGACCGCGTGGGCGGCGCGGGGGCAAGGGTGCCCGGGCGACCGAAGAGGCCGAAGGGGGCGAGAACGCCGAGAACGCCGAGAACCGGGACCCCGGCCCCTCTGCCGAAGGCACCGTCACCGAGGACGTCACCGTCGACGAACCGCGTGGCGGCACCCGGCCCCTGGCCGCGATCGCCCTTCCGCTCGCCGCCGCCATGACCATCGCGGCGGCACCCGCCCCGACCCTGGGGTGGCCCTGGGACTGGCTGCTGCCCGACGACGAAGAGTCCGAGGAGCAGCCCGAGGAGGGCCCCTCCGCGAGTCCTTCCGACGAACCCGGGACACCTCCCGGGGAAACCGATCCCGATGAGGACGAGGACGCCGGGGAGGACCCCGAGGAGGAGGGGGAGAGCGAGGAGGATGAGGAGGATCCCGCCGGCGAGGACGCCGACCCGGCCGCGTGCGAACCCGCCCTCGGCGACGACGCCGTCCTCGAGGACGAGCAGGAACTCCTCGACATGGTCCAGGCCTGCCGGGCGGCGCAGGAGCAGGGCGAGTACCCGCAGGTCACGGTCGTCTCCGACGACGGCTGTTTCCAGGGATCGACCCGTGAGTCCGGACTGACCGCCGACAGCCTCACCATGTTCGGCGCCGGCTACGAAGGCGTGGTGGAGTGCCCGACCGCCGACGGTCCACGGCGCTACCTCAAGATCACGATGAGCGGCTCCAACATGAGCGGCGGCGAGCTCTGGTTCGACGACTCCGGAACCCGCCGATCCCTGGGTCTGCCCTCGATGGACCTGGAGGGCAACGTCGAACTCCACGTCACCAGCATGCACGTGCGGCTCCTGGGAATCCCGATCACCTTCACCCCGGACTTCCCACCGCCGCTGCTGCTCCCGATCATGTACGTCACCGACGTCGACGTCGGTGACCCCATGGCCTACACCGACCGGATGGTCATCTCCGACATGGACGGGGACTTCGCCCCGGGGCGGTGAACGCACGGGCCGGGACGTCGATCGACGTCCCGGCCCTTTCCCGTGCGCGCCTCGATCAGCGGCTGTCGGCGATCAGCCTGCTGGGCCGGCCCACGTGCGACACGTACAACGCGTCCCGTGCCCGGGTGCAGGCCACGAACAACAGGGTCCGTTCCTGCTGGATCGCGTGCTCCAGGGCGACCTGGTCACCGTCGGCCGCCTCGATCGCGGCCTTGGGCGGCAGCAGGTGGTCGCTCACGCCGACCAGCGCCACACACCGGAACTCCTGGCCCTTCATCCGGTGCATCGTCCCCACGCGGACCGCGCCCGGCGCGCCCGCCCCTTCCAGCGGCGTGGTGGAGATCCCGCGCGCCTCCAATTCCTTGGCGACCCCGCGCGCCACCCACTGGTTGCGCCCGGCCACCGCGATCTCGGACGGGTTCACCCCGGCCTCCAGCCATACCCGGACCCAGTCGCCCAGGGCGTGGAGTTCCTCGGTGCGGTTGTCGCAGCCGCGGACCACCGGGGCGGGGCCGTGCAGCAGCGAACGGTAGCCGGCGAGGGTGTCGGCGTCGTCGTCCATGCCCAACGCGGCACGGCGGTCCAGGATCGGCATGCTCCAGTCGAGGATCTCCTGCGTCACCCGGTAGCTGACCCGCAGTCGGTGGCCCCGGCCGCGCACGTTGATCCCCAGCGAGGCCAGCGACACCCGGTTGTCGGACACCCGCTGGTGCGGGTCACCGACGATGAACAGGTCGTCCGGGCCCTCGGGGACCGCGGCGCGCAGCATCCGCCACTGCGCCGGGTGCAGGTCCTGGGACTCGTCGACCACCGCGTACCGGAACAGCGGGCCCGAACGCGTGAGCAGCCGGGCCGCCTCGGCGGCCAACTGCGGGTAGGACCACAACCCCTCCACCCGCATCGCGCCGACGTAGCGCCGGACGGTCTCCCAGACCTGACGTCGGTGCTCGGGCGCCAGGTGCTGGACGCGGCCGCTGCGCTCACAGCGGATGTAGTCGGGCAGCGACTCCAGGCCCTTGGCCAGGATGACCTGCTCCCACTCGTCCACCAGGAACCGCCCGGAGAAGGGCAGCCCGTCGGCGAGGGCGACCGCACGCCACCGCTGGGCGATCTCGTCATTGCCGAGCATCCGCGGCGCGACGCTGCTGTGGCTCTGCGCCACGGAACGGGCCAGGCCGTCGATGGTGACCACCCGCACACGTGACCTGGTGCCGGGGTCGGGAAGCAGTCGGTCCAAGCGGTCCGCCAGGGACTGGGCGAGCGCCCGGTTGTAGGTGGTGAGCAGTACCGACTCACCGGTGGACTCGGGGTGCGCGGCGGCGTCCGCTTCGGCCAGGTACGCGGCACGGTAGAGCGCCATCACGCTCTTACCGGTGCCGGGTCCCCCGGTGACCTGCACGGATCCGTTGAAGTGCCCCGAGGTGACCCGTTGCTGGTCCGGGTGCAGGGTGATCTGCCACTGCTCGAAGGGCGCGTTGAGGGCGCCGGACAGCTCGGGCGGGCCGACGGGGGTGAGGTCGACGATGCCGAGCCCGAGTTCGGCGGGAGCGTCGGCCAGGGCCCGGGGGCGCAGGTTCTGGGCGTAGCGCAGCGCCTCGGCGCGCGGGCGCACGGTGAGCAGCCGGTAGTGCGGGTCATCGGTGTCCTGTTCCGCGGACTCGTCCTCATGGGACTCCGTGCACGGGTCGGGGGCGATGACGCCGGTCCAGTCGGAAGCGATGGACACGACCCGGACACGAGGGTCGGCGGCGCCCGCGACGGATTCCAGTTCGGTGGTCTCTCCGGCCTGGTAGGCGCGCATCACGGCCAGGGTGCCGAGTTGGACGTCGGGCGCGAGGCGGTTGAAGTCGCTGAGAAACGTCGGGGCGATCGCAAGGGCGGACACGTCGTGGTCTCCTCCGGTCTTCGACCTGATGGTGGCTCTGCTGGTTGGTCGGATCGGATGGGCGTCGCGCGAGAGGAAGTCGGTCGGGCGACCGTTCGCGTTCACTTGAAACATGCTCGCTACGGAATTTGGGCAAACGCTGTCGGGAAGGCGAAGAACGGGATATTTCGGGAACCTTCGATGTTCCGTGTTTCCGCAGTTCAAAGCGTGGCTTGCGAAGGGGTGTTCGAAGTCCATCGCCAAGTTTTCGGAGTCCTTGCGATCGGCTCTCCGCGACCTGCGGTTTCGCTGGAAGTCTCGGTGTCCAAAACCCGATTAATGGTCTGACCGAAATTAGGTGCGCAGAGGCATGGCGAACCCTCTCGCTTGGGAACACGGGGGGAGTGAGGGGTGGGTGCGGTCGGGTGTGGACGAAGTGACCGAAACCCGACAAGGTGGCCGACCGGGCAACGCTTGAAGAACATGAGGCGTCCCCACGCCCCGCTCACCGTCTGGCCGGATGCGGACACGCTCTGTGCGGGGCGGGGTGCGTTGCGGGATCGTGGAGGCGGCCGGGGAGGGGAACACGCGTGGTTCAGGACTCTGCCGGGGTCCGTCCTACCCCGGCAGAGTCCTCAACCACCCTAGAGAAGCAGTACCCGGCTCCCGTCCGGCCCAAAGCGGGGCGGGAGCGCCTTCCTCCGATCACGCCGGTCGGCGACCGCCGCCGACGCTCCACATGCTCTAACGTGGGTCTGACAAAACAGGCAGAAGGAGCGGGACGAGCACGTGGCCCCCAATGACATGAGCCGAATGCGTATCTCCGACGCCGAGCGCGACCAGGTCGCGGAGATCCTGCGGGAAGCCGCAGGGGAAGGGCGTCTCGACCTGGAGGAGGTGGACGAGCGACTCAACGCGGTCTACAGCGCCAAGACCTACGCCGACCTCGAACCCATCGTCGCGGACCTTCCCACGGGCGCGGGCGGCTTGGCCTCCTCGGCCTCCCCTGGCGCGGTCGCCCCACAGCACACCCCGGCCGGCCCCGTCGGCCAACCGCTGAAACTCAAGGCCAAGGGCGACTCCCTGGTCCGCAAGGGCGATTGGACCGTGCCGCATCGCATCGAGATCGATGCCCGCTTCGGCTCAACCAGGCTCGACTTCCGTGAAGCCCGCGTCACCACCCCGGTGGTGGAGGTGTGGGTGGACGCCTCCTGGGGCTCGGCCGACATCATCCTGCCCGAGGGGGCCACCGCCGAGGTCGACGTCGACTCCTCCTGGTTCGGCAGCGTGCGCTCGGACGTCGATTCGATCCGTCGGAACGACGCCACCCACTTCGTCGTCACCGGTTCGGCCCAGGGCGGCGGCCTGCGTGTGCGCCACAAGCGGTCCGGGGGCTGGGCCTCCTTCCTGACCTGACCGCTACGGCCGTGCGCCATGATGGTGGGGCGCACGGCACGGGCCGTGCCGGACATCGGAAGGCGGGCGGTCGTGCTCATCTGGATCGGGACGATCGTGGTCGTCGCCCTCGCCTTGACTCCGTTCGCGTGGACGCGCCTGGCCGGAGTCGGACGTCGTCCCGGACCCGCCCGTGTCCCGCACCGCCCCGTCGCAGTGGTCCTGGGCGCCGCCGCCTGGTCCGACGGCCCCTCGCCGCTGCTCGCCCGTCGTCTGGACCTGGCCGTCGACCTGGTCCGGGAGGGCAAGGTCGATCGCGTCCTGGTCTCCGGGGACAACCGCGACGTGTCCCGCCGAGAGACCGACACCATGACCCGCTACCTGGTCGAACAGGGCGTCCCGGTCGACCTGATCGAGGCGGACCCCCACGGCTACCGCACCTGGGACACCTGCGTCAGGGTCAAGGAGTACTACGGGGTGGACGCCGCCACCATGGTCACCCAGTCCTTCCACCTGCCCCGCACCATCGCGCTCGCCCGCGCCGCCGGCATCGACGCCGTGGGGGTGGGCGACTCCAGCCTGGGCGCCCGACGACGCTCCACCGTGATCGGTTACCTGCGCGAGGTCCCCGCCGCCTTCAAGGCCCTCAAGGACGCCGTACTGCGCCCCGCACCCGCCATGGTCGGCCGCCCCGACCCGCGATGATCCCGCTCGCGGCGCCGATCCCGACACCACGGGCGAGGTCGTCGGCGCGATGACAAGGAGGAGCGGGGCTCAGAGCTGTTGCCCGAGCCGGGATAATCGGGCATATGAACGCGACCACGGGAAACGAACCACACGACAACGCCGTCGACGTCGACTGGGCCTCCCTGGCCCCGGAGGGCGGGGAACGCATCCCCGAACTCCTCGGCAGGGTCGCCGGCAGTGACAGCGCGCTGTCCGACCTCCACGACATCATCCGGTTCCCCGAGCCGGGCCACCGTGCCGCACCGAAGGTCGTCGACCACCTCGTCGACGCCGCGACCGCCGACGAGACCCCGGACATGGACCGGTGGCGGCCCCTGAGCCTCCTGCTGGAGCTGGTCGCGGCCCACGCGGAGGACCGCTTCCCCGAGCACCTCGACCTCGCTCAGTGGCGTGACGAGGTGGCCTGGGCCCTCTCCAACGACGCCGAGAAGGTGCGCGCCCAGTACCGCGACTGGATGGACGAGGCCCCCGACGAGCAGCACCACCACCGGATGCGCAACCGTCTGGCCGTGATGGGGTCCGACGACGGCGCGGAGATCCTGCAGGCCGAACTCGACACCTACGAGGCCGTGCTCGCCCGCGTTCCCGACCTGGTCTCCCTCCTACACGGTGGAGTGAACCGGGGCGGCCTGGACCGGGCCGGCGAGTGGGTGAGCTACCTGCTGGCGTTCCTGCCCGACGAGTCCGAGCGCGTGGTCTCCGAGATCACCGGCGCCTCCCAGTTCCTCCTCGCCAAGGACCTGCGCCCCACCCCCAAGGCCCCCACCTCCCTGCGCGACGCGATGGATCAGGCCGCCGGTGGCGGCGGTGGCCAGTCCGAGCCGCTGCCCGCCGAACTGTTCGCCCTCGGCCTGCTCGCCGCTCCGAACGACATCGACACCACCGTCGGTCTCACCCACCAGATGGCCGGTGGCAACCTCTACAACTCCTTCGCCGCCTCGGTGGCGATGGTCCTCATCCACGGCGAGAACACCCCCCGCGAGGGCCTGCGCCGGATCGGCCGCGGTGGCGGCACCACGATGGGCTACGAGGGTCTGTTCAACGAGTCGTGGCCGCACTGCGGCCCCCGCTCCCCGCAGGTCCTGGGCTTCCTCGCGCTGGGCCGCGCCGGGGATCGCGCCCGCCGACTGCGTCTGGACATCCTGACCGGCCTGATCAAGGGTGAGGACGAGTCCCGCGCCCTGGTCACCGGCGTCGGCCTCGAACTGGTGCTGGGCCCGCGTTCCAAGGACCGTACCGCCGAGGAGCACGTCCAGGCCGACTACGACGAGGAGACCCTCAAGGTCCTGTGGGCCATCGCCGAGCTGCCCGCCTCGGCTTGGGAGGACGAGGAGTTCACCGCCACGCTCGCCGCCTGGGCCCTGCCCGAAGAGGCCGAGGAGTTCTGCGCCCTGGTCGGCGTCGAACCCGAGCCGGAGCCCGTGCCCCAGGCCGCCCCGGCCCAGCAGGCCCCGCAGCCCCAGCAGGCGCCCTCGGGTCTGTTCGGTCGTCTGTTCGGCGGTCGCTGACCGCCGAACACGTTCTGGTCAGGGGGCCGCCGATTCTTCGGCGGCCCGGGCCAGGGCCTCCTCCACGCCGGTCTCGGGCTCGCCCAGGAACGTGGGGTCCGGACGCAGCAGGACCGTGCCCAGGGCGGCCACCGCCGCCGGGACCTCGCGCACCCACCCGTAGACGGTGGCCGTCGCGCGTTCGCCGAAGCTGTTGTCGCCCACGCCCACCGCGTCGATGCCCGCGGCCCGGCACAGCCCGACCGCCCTCGGCACGTGGAAGTCCTGGGTCAGCACCACGGCCTCCTCCACCCCGAAGACCTCCGTGGCCCGCACACACGAGTCCCAGGTGGCGAACCCGGCGTGGTCGCCGGCGATCCGATCCGCCGGGACGCCCGCCTCGATCAGGTAGTCGCGCATGGTGTCGGTCTCGCTGTAGTGGTCGACGCCGTTGTCACCGCTGACCAGTACCGCCTCGATCCGGTCGGCCTCGTACAGTTCCACCGCCAGTTCCAGACGCTGGGCCAACAGGTGACTGGGCATCCCGTCGGGGCGGACCCCGGCGCCGAGCACCAAGGCGACCGGACGTTCGGGCACCTCCTCGACGCCATACCGATGCTCGGAGGTGGCGAACAGCTGCCACACGAACGGCACACAGCCCAACACGATCACGGCCACGGCGGCCAGGAGGAGTGGAAGACGGCGCCTGCCCGGGCGCACGGCACCCGTGCCCGGTTCAGCGGACTCGGGAGTCGAGGGTGTCTGGGAGTTCTCGGAGGTCGTCACACCCTGGGAGACGACCGAGCGTCCCACCCGGTTCCCGGTGATCGAGCGCGTGTACACCGGAACCGGCCGGCGCCTTCACCGGACGCGCCGGGGGAGCGTGTCAGGGGCGGGACCGACCAGGCGCGGGAACGTTAGGGTCGGCCGCATGTCTGTACCTTCCCACGAGGAACTCCCCCCGCGGCTGAGGGCCATCGCCGACCTGCTGCCCGGCGCCATGCGCGGGCACGCCGGACTCCACTCCTACGACGGCAGGGCCGCCGACCTGTCACCGGCGGGCGTGCGTGCCCACCTCGAAGACCTGGGCGGCGACCCGCTCGACGACGCCCACGACGAGGCGCACCTGGCCGCCTTCGAGAACGCGCTCCGGCACGAACTGGGCGAACTCCAGTGGCACCGGACCAACCCCCTGCTCCACATCGGCGAGATGGACCTGTCCGACTACGAACGCGACTACGCACCCGCCGCCGAACGCGACGCAGCCCGCCTCGCCCACCTGCGGCTGTGGCCGTGGCTGGCCGACAACGCCCTGGCGTCCCTGGACCGTGTCTCCGCGCCCATCGCCGAGTCGCTGCTCACCGCGGCGCGGGGGCTCATCGGCGGTCTGCCCGACGAACTGCCCGAGGACGTGCGCGACGCCGCCCTGGTCGCGCACTCCCGACTGATGGCACACCTGGAACACGCCGCCGAACACGGCCCGGATCAGGCCGGTCTGGGCGCGGAGACGCTCTCTCGTCTCATGGGTATCGGTGAGGCCATGGAGGTCGATCTCGACGACCTGGCCGCCCGCGCCGACGTCGAACGCGACCGACTGCGCGCCCGCCTGGCCGAGGCGGCCGGGCGCCTGGCGCCCGACCGCGACCCCATGGAGTTCGCCCGCGAGCTCACCCGGAACCACCCCGGCGCGGACGGGGTCCTCGAGGCGGCCCGCGAGTGGACGCGTCTGTGCCTGGAGTTCACCGCCGAGCGTTCCCTCGCCCCCTACGGCGACGGTGAGTGCGAGGTGGACGTGCCACCGCCCGCCCTGCGCTGGGGCACCGCGATGATGGCCTGGTCCGGGCCCTGGGAGGAGGACACCGCGTCCTTCTACTACGTCAACCCGCCCGACCCCGAGTGGTCCGAGGAGGAGGCCGACGAGTGGCTGGAGATGTTCAGCCACACCACCCTGCCCGCGGTGAGCGTGCACGAGGTCGCACCCGGCCACTACTCGCACGGACGCGCCCTGCGTCGCCTCCAGAGCCCGGTGCGGCGCGCGCTGCCCTCCATGTCCTTCGTCGAGGGGTGGGCACACTACGTGGAGGAGGTGTGCGTGGACGAGGGGTTCGGCGCCTACGCCGCCGAACGCCTGGGCGACCCCGAATGGACCGCCGACCACTTCGAGATCGGGGTGTGGTTGGAGGCGCTGGTCCGCGTCACGCGCCTGGCAGTGGCCATCGGCCTGCACTCGGGCTCCATGACGGTGCGGGAGGCCACCGCGCGGTTCACCGAGGACACCGCGCTGCGCGGCCCGGCCGCCCGCGCCGAGGCCCGGCGCGCCACCTTCGATCCCACCTACGGCCGGTACACCTGGGGCAAGCTGGAGATCCTGGCCCTGCGCGAACGTGCCCGGCAGGAGTGGGGCGAGGACTTCTCACTGCCGCGCTTCCATCGGGAGCTGCTGGAACTGGGCGCGCCCCCGCTGGGCCTCATCGACGCGGTCCTGGGCGGGTGAGCCCGACCGGGACGGACCCGGCCGGGCCTTGCGTGCGAACCCCGGTTGACGCGGCACTAGCTCGGCTTGGAGCCGCCCACGCCGAGTTCGTCCAGGGCCACCCGGACCCGGCCGCGGGCACGCTTGAGCGCGTCCGCGGCCCGCTCGGCGTCCACCCCGGCCAGCAACGTCACCAGGGCGACGCGGGTGTCGCCCTCGGCCGCGTTCAGCGCCTGCGCGCAGGCCGCCTCGTCCAGGCCGGTGGCCTCGCCCAGGATCGTCAGCACACGCCCGCGCAGCTTTCCGTTGGTGGCGTCCACCCCGACCATCAGGTTCGAGTAGGTCCGTCCGATCCGCACCATCACCGCGGTGGAGAACGCGTTCAACAGGAGCTTCTGCGCCGTGCCCGCCTTCATCCGGGTCGAACCGGCGATCACCTCCGCGCCCGTGGCCACGCCCACGTGCACGTCCGCCGCCGAGGCCAGTGGCGCGTCCGGGTTCGCGGTGATGAGCACCGTGGCGGCCGACCGTTCCCGGGCCGCCTCCAAGGCGCCTCCCACGTACGGGGTGCGGCCACTGGCGGCCAGAGCGACCACCAGGGAGCCCTCGGTCACCCCTGCCGCGTCCACCCGGCCAGCCTCCCAGTCGTCCTCCACCCCCTCCAGGGCCTTGGACAGGGCACCCCCGCCGCCCGCGTGGTGAGCCACCACCCAGTCCGCCGGTACCCCGTAGGTGGGCGGAAGCTCCGCGGCGTCCTGCGCGGCGATCCGACCGGAGGTGCCCGCGCCGAAGTAGTGGATGGTGGCGCCCCGCTCCAGGGCGGCCACCCCCAGCTCCACGGCCTCGGCGAGGCGCGGCAGGACGGCCGATACCGCCGCGGTGACCGTGGCGTCCTCGGCGTTGATCTGTCGGAGGATCTCCAGTGCCGGCAACAGGTCGATGTCGTAGGTACCGGAGTTCCGGGTCTCGGTGGGAGACCGTACGATCACGGCCTCATGATCCTCCGCTCGATCCTGTGCTCGTCCGTCTCTGCCGTGCAATGAGCTCTCCTCTTCGGTCCGGGTCGCGGCTCAGTCGTCGCTTCCGGTGCTGCTGTCGGTAGTACTGCTCTCGTTACCGCCGTCGGAGTTCCTGGGCGGGGTCTCGGAACGGCGGCGCTTGCGGTCCTCGTGCAGTCGAAGCCCTCGCACCGCCTCGTAGGTGGTCTCCAGCGCGCTCCGGCTGTCGGCGTACCGGATCTGGGCCAGCCCCACGAACAGGCAGTCCACGACGGTCAGCTGCGCCAGTCGGGACGCGGTCGCACCGGAACGGAACGTGGTCTCGCGGGCGGCGGTGGTCAGGACGTGGTCGGCGAACCCGATCGCCGAGCGCGGGAAGTTGGTGATCGCCACCGTCTTCGCACCGTGCCTGCCGGCCTCGCTCAGCGCCTGCACCGTGTCGATGGTGGTGCCGCTGTGCGAGATGCCGATCGCAACGTCGGTGTCCTCCAACAAGGAGGCGCTGGTCAGCATCACGTGCGCGTCCGACCAGGCGAACGACGTCAGCCCGATCCGGTGCAGTTTCTGCTGGAGGTCCGCCCCCACGAACGCGCTGGCGCCCACCCCGTAGATGTCGATGCGCCGGGCGTTGGCGAGGGCGTCGATGACGGCGCGCAACACCTCCACGTCCATGGCGGCACCGGTCTCCTCCACCGCGCGCGCGTCGGTGTAGGCGATCTTCTGCACGACCGTGACGAGGGTGTCGTCGGGGTTGATGTCGCTGGACAGCTCGGGGATGTTGCTGCGGGCGCCGCGCGCCTGACCGGCCTCGGTGGCCAGGGCCAGACGCAGCTCCCGGTAACCGCTGAAGTCGATGGTGCGGCAGAAGCGGATGACGGTGGCCTCGGAGGTGGCGCAATCCTTGGCGAGTTGGGTGATGGAGGAGGCGGCGGCCCGCTCGGGGTCGTCGATCACCCGTTGGGCCACCCGCTGTTCGGCGGGGGCGAGGGAGGGAAGCAGGGAGCGGATCCGCAGCACCGTGGTCGGTGCGCTCGGCGCGGGACCCTCATCCGGGTTCACGGATTCGCCTGAAGACTTCGGAATTTGCGCCATGAAGGAAAGTTTCTTTCGGTCGCGGTGCAGAGTCAACGCACGGACGGGAAAAACCGGGAGATTCAAGGATTTCAAGGGACGGTCCGCGCGGCAAGTATCCCTGTTCCGATTGCGGGATCCCAGCTCAGCGGGCACGCTGGGACGAAGCGGTGCAACTTCCGGGATTTTCGGAGAACCGCCGTATCCGGGGACACGAGGGAGGGCACTGTGGCGCGGTTCGGCCCGGTCGGACCACAGGACGAGTCGACCGCGGACGGGCCGTCCGAACACCACGGTATCCGGGTCGGGCTGCTCGGTCGCTTCACCCTCCACGTCGACGGCTCCCCGGTCCGCCTACGCGGTGAGCGCCGCCGCTCCCTGCTCGCCGCCCTCCTCCTCAACACGGGCGCGTCGGTGCCCACCGACCACCTCATCGACCGCGTCTGGACCGAACCCGGACCGTCCGCCCGAGGCGCCCTCCAGGTCCACGTGGCCCGCCTCCGAGCCCTCCTCGAAGAGCACTTGGGCGACCCCCTCATCCGCAGCACCGACGACGGGTACCGCGTCGACCTCCGAACACACCGCTGCGACCTGCTGCGCCTGCGGTCCCTGGTCCACAAGGCCGACCGCGCGGCCGAACGCGGAGAAGCCGACGCCCACGCCGACCTGCTCGGTCGAGCCCTGGCCCTGTGGCGCGGACCCGTGCTCACCGACGTCGCCTCCCCGGTCCTGCACCACCACGACGTGCCGCCGATCGAGGAGGAACTCCTGCGCGTGGCCGAACGGGCCTTCACCGCGGACCTGGACCGGGGCGAGCACGAACGCGTCGCCGACCGGGTCGCGCCCATCGTCTCCTCCCACCCCCGACGCGAACCCCTCGTCCGGGTGCAGATGGTCGCCCTGTACCGGTGCGGCCGACGGAGCGAGGCCCTGAACGCCTACTCCCGTGCCCGTTCCGCCCTCGCGGAGGAACCCGGGCTGGATCCCGGCCGTGAGCTCCTGGCGGCCTTCCACGGGGTCCTACGCGGTGACCTGGGGATCAGTGGGCGCTCCACTCGCGTGACCGCCGACCCCGACCCGCTCCCGGCCCGTTCGGGTGGCCCGGCCCTCTCGGTGCCGCGCCCCAGGGACCACCGCGACACCTGTTCCCATTCCCGCCCCGCGCGCGAGGACGAACACGGCCCCTGGCCCCTGGTGCCCGCCGAACTCCCCGCCGCCCCGAACCCGCTCGTCGGCCGGGGCGAGACGCTGGCCGAACTCGACCGTCTCGTCGACCCCTGTGCCGCCACCCCCGTGAGCGTCCTGGTCCGCGGGCCGGCCGGGGCCGGGGCCAGCGCCCTGGCCGTCCGCTGGGCGCACTCCGTCGCCGCACACTTCCCCGACGGGCGGCTCTACGTGAACCTGCGCCGTCCGGACGGCACGCCTCGCGAGGCGACCGAGGTGCTGCGCCGTCTGGTGCGCTCCCTGTCGGCGGGCCGTGTCGGATCCGTGGACCTGTCGGCGGCCGAGGACGAGGCCGACGAGGCCGCCGCCCGGTTGCGTTCCCTGATGGCCGGACGGCGGGTGCTCCTGCTCCTGGACAACGCCGCCAGCGCCCACCAGGTGCGCCCGCTCCTGCCGGGCGACCCCGGCAGCGCCGCGGTGGTGACCGGTCGTAGCTGGCTCACGGACCTGTTGGTCCGCGACGGTGTGCGCGCACTGCCCATCGACGCCTTGGACGCCGCGGACGCGGTGGCGCTGTTGCGCTCCCTGTTGGGGGAGCGGCGCCACCCCGAAGAGGCGTTGCGTCGGGTGGCCGAGCTGGCCGGTGGCCTGCCCCTGTCGCTGCGCATGGCCGTGGCGTGGTTGGACGCGCACCCCGAACACACGGCGGACGCCTTGGTGCCACTGGTGGAACGGGTGGACCCGGCACGAGGGATCTCCCCCACGGCCCGGATGGCCGCGGTTCTTCGCGCCGGGCCCTTGGGTGCGGGCTCGGCCGCGGGGAAGTACCGACCGGGAACCGAGCACCCGCACTGAGTCTGCGGCAATCCTCTTACGTTCGGTTTTCGATCGGGTCACGAGGGGGAGTGCGGCGCCAGGACCGCCACCGCCCCGATGTCGGGTTCTCGCACTGTTGACGGCCGGTCGACGGTCGGTTGTGAGATCGACCGATTCTGCTTCAGGGGGTGCTCACCGGTGCCATGAGTCGCTAGTGTCAACCCCATGACGCAGAACAACGATCCCGACATGGACCCGGCGGGAACCACGCAGCACTTCCGCCGCTTCGTCGACGACAACCCCGAGCCCGAAGAGGCCCCGCGCCGCCCGATCCTTCCGCTGGTGCTGGCGGGCGTCGGCGTCCTCCTCGCCATCGGGGTCATCGTCGTCCTGGTGCTGGCCTTCTCCTAGGGAGCCGGCGCATCCACGATGTGACGGGGCCGACCCTCGGCCGGCCCCGAAATCGGTTCGCGGCCACCCCGCGATCCTGCTAGAGTTACATCCGTAGCCGCAGGGAGCCGCGAGGTTCTCCGCGGGAGTCGGGCGTCATTAGCTCAGTTGGTTAGAGCAGCTGACTCTTAATCAGCGGGTCCGGGGTTCGAGTCCCTGATGACGCACCAGACGAAGGCCCCGGCGATCGGAAACGATCGCCGGGGCCTTTCTCGTTGTCGTCGTGCCGATGGGGATGTCGGCCGGAGGGTGCGCCCAGTGGTCTGCGGCACAACCGGCGGCGAACGGGTCCTGAACGGCACAAGTCGCTTCGTGGATCCGGTAGAGTTGTCCTTGTTGCCGCGCAGGGCCCAAGGGTCGGGTGGAGAACAGGCGCCATTAGCTCAGTTGGTCAGAGCAGCTGACTCTTAATCAGCGGGTCCGGGGTTCGAGTCCCTGATGGCGCACAGTGGGTGAAGGCCCCGGTCGACGGAGAACGTCGGCCGGGGCCTTCGTCGTTTCCAGGGTGTTCCCGAGGTCGGGCCGCTGTCGCCGGCCACGAAGAGTCCAGGTCCGTGACGCTTCTGTGGCCAGGGGAAACCGAATTGACAAGCGGTCAATATGTGGTGGATTGTCTTTCTGCCGCCAACCTCCTGTTCCCGGTTCGGTACCCCTATCCCTTGACGAGGCCGGAGACTGCCATGTCCGATTTCATCCCCGCCGTTCGCACCGTGTCCCTCACCCTGCTCGCCGCCGGAGCGGCCCTTTCCCTGTCCGCCTGCGGAATCGTCCAGACCGCGCTGGAGAATCAGCAGGGCACCGTGGGCGACGGTGGAACCGTGGAGGTCGAAGACACCTCGGAGGGTGGGGAGACCACCGGTGGCGGTACGCAGGACGTCATGGAGGTCGGTGTCGGCGACTGCTTCAACGAGGCCGAGATGGAGACCGCCCTGTTGGGCGAAGAGGTGAGCGGTATCCCGCTGATCGACTGCTCGGAGACGCACGACTCCGAGTTCTTCCACAGTGAGATCCTCCCCGAGGGCGACTTCCCCGGTGACGACGCGATCGCGGACACCGCGACCGAGGTCTGCGAGGGCACCGCCTTCACGGAGTTCATCGGTGTCGAGTGGTACGAGTCGGAGTTCTACGCCTACTCCCTCCGCCCGATCGCGGAGGGCTGGGCCGCGGGCGACCGCGAGATCCTCTGCTACGTCGTCGCCAACGAGCCCACCACCGGCACGCTCGAGGCCTCCGGCCGCTGATCTTCGACCGCTCTCGACCGGTACCGGCCGGCGCTTCCGAGAAGCGCCGGCCGGTCGGTTTTTGGTGAATTGTCAGAAACCCGCAGGTCGATGGAACCTTCTCCGGCTCCGACGCATCGATATAGGTGGTGCCGGTCGACCAAGACCGGCGCGGCAGCGACGATCTTGTTGGAGTGAGCAATGGTGTCCCAAGCCCCTCGGTACCTGCCCGGCCGTGCCGCCCTGGCGGCTCTGGCCGTGGGTGCGGTCCTGTCCCTCAGCGCCTGTGGACTCCCGTTCCTCCCCCCGGCCTTCCAGGGCGCGGAGCCCGAGCCGAGCCCCACGCCGATCGAGAGCGAAGAGCCGGTGGAGGAGGAGACCGACTTCACCGAGACCGAGACCGAGACCGAGGAGCCCGAGCCGCTCGGCGCACAGGATGAGGACGTGTTCGTCCTCAGCACCGGTGACTGCATCAACGAGTGGAGCGCCGACACCGACGAGAACGTCAGTTCGGTGCCCAAGATCGACTGCTCGGAGCCGCACGACCTTGAGGTCTACTACGAGGGCACCCTCGACGAGAGCGGTTCCTACCCGGAGGGCGACGCCCTCAACGACATGGTCAACGAGGGTTGCGTCGACGCCTTCGAGGACTTCGTCGGGACCGACTACATGGAGTCGGCGCTGGACTTCTCCAGCCTCATGCCGACGGAGGACGGCTGGGCCCAGGGCGACCGTGAGTACCTGTGCCTGGTCGGACAGTACGGCGAACAGACCACCGGGACCCTTGAGGACTCCCAGATCTAGGGTGTGTTCCGCGGCGACGTGAGAGCGTTCCCGTCCACGGAAGCGGCCCGCACCGGTGAACCTCCACCGGTGCGGGCCGTTCTCGGTCATGGCGGGGGATCAGTGGTGGCCGAGGGCCCGGGCACGCGTGGGCTCGGACTCGTCGTACTCCTCGAACCGCTGGAACAACTCGCCCAGGTCCATCGCGTCGGGCCGATCGGAGGTCGCCTCCGGGCGAGGCAGCCCCGCGCACTCCAGGTCCTGTGGATCCGCGCCGTCCACGAGGTAGGCGTCCACCGCCTCGTTCACGCACGGGTGCAGGAACTCCAGGTCCACCAGGTCGATGACGGCGTAGAACCCGTGGCCGCCGTCGTCGGTGACCGTGACGAGGGAACCGCCCAGGGTCTCGGCCATGGCGGGGCCGCCCGAGTAGGCCGTGTTCGCGTCGTACTCACCGGCGATGACCAGCGGGGTGGTCGTGCCCGCCGGGATCAGGTCCACCGCCGGTTCGGTCGGTAGGTTCTGGGCGAAGCCGCAGGTCTGCGGGCCCGCCCAGTGCGCACCCGTGCCGTAGGGGTGGTTTTCGCGATGGTCGCGCATGTCGGCGTGGTAGGTCGAGACGCGATCGGGCCACTCGGCCTCGCACAGGATCGCCGTGTGCAGGTCCATGTTGATCCCGAAGAGGTCGGCCTCGTCCCGCGCGACCTCGGGCACGGGCTCGACCTCGGGGAAGGGCTCACCGTCGATGACGTCCTTGAGATACCAGGTGGCGTCGTCCCAGGTGCTCTGCCCTCGCGCCGCGAACCCCGCCTCGGCCGCGAAGGCGTTACCGTCATAGGCCTGGCCGCTCGGGTGGTCGTCGCGCGGTTCCTCCTGCAGTCGGTCGGCGGTCTCCTCGAAGACGCGCAGGATCTCCTCGGGGTCGTCCCCCATCCCGAACACCTCGTCGTGTTCGGCCAACCAGGCCGAGTACCGCCCCATGTTGTCGGTGTAGGCGGTGGCCTGCATCATGAAGCTCTCCCGCCAGATGCCGTCCGGGTGCACCGGTGAGTCGAGCACGCTGCGGTCGAGCCGGTCGGGGAACAGGCTCCCGTACACCGCGCCCAGGTAGGTGCCGTAGGAGTAGCCGACGTAGTTGAGACGCTCCTCGTTCAGCGCCGCACGGACCACGTCCATGTCCCGGGCGGTATTGGCCGTGGTCATGTGCGGACGCAGGTCGCCCTCCGCCGCGTCGCACTCCCGGGTGTAACGGATCGTCTCCCGGGTGGTCTCGGAGATCTGTCGGTCGGTGGGGCGCGGGTAACTGAGGGGGAACTCGCTCCCACAGTCCAGCGGGGTCGAGGCTCCGGTTCCGCGCGGGTCCATGCCGATGCTGTCGTAGACCTCGCCGGCGCGCGTGCTCAGCCCCAGGTCGGCGCCGAGGGCCCGCCCCGCGCCGCCGGGGCCGCCCGGGTTGCTCAACAGGATGCCTCGCCGGGCCTCGGGGTCGCTCGCGGCGGAGCGGAGGATGGCGATCTCGATGCGCTCTCCGCCGGGGTCGGCGTAGTCGAGGGGGACCTCGATCCGGGCGCATTCGAGTTCGAGTTCGGCGAGGAGCTCCTCCTCGCACAGGGCCCAGTCGACCTCTTGGTCGTGGAAGGGGGCGAGGGCGTCCATGGTGGCGCCGTCGTCGAGGGGGATCGGATCGACGGGTTCGGCCGTGGCGGGGAGTGCCGAGGCCAGGGTCAGGGCGAGACCGCCGGCCATCACGGCCGCGGTCCCACGGATGACGGTGCGTGCTGGGGGCACGGGGGATTCCCTCCGCTGTCGTCGGAAGCGTGCGTATGCGCAGCAACCGTACGAAGCGTGCAAGGAGCGCCAACACCCACAAATGTCATGAGTGGGTCCTGGTGGCCGGATGCGGACACTCGAACCCGTGCTTGTCGGGTGGTTTGTGGTCGTCTGTTCGGTTCGTGGTGGCGATCGGGTCGCGTGAAGGACGCCGTTCGGTCACGGGGGTGGCGTAGAGCACATCGGCCGCGTTAGCGTGACGTTCTATTAGGAAACTTTCCTAATAGAAGCGTGGCGCTTCCCCCTTCCGACCCCCTCGCCCGAAGGAGCTCCGTGGCCACCGAACTCGCGGCCGCCCCGCCACCGGACACCGGTGACGTCGGGCCCTCCACACCCCCGAAGACGACCCTCCTGGGACGGATCTGGCGCGACCACGTCTTCGTCAAGATCCGCAAGGCCGTCGTCGTGGTGTTCGTGGTCGCCAACGTGACGTTCTTCCTCGGACGCGCGATGCCGGGCGACCCCATCGACGTCATGGCCGGCCGTCTCACCCAGGGCGGCATGTCGATGGAGGAGGCGCGCGCCATCGCGATGAACTCGCTCGCCTACGACCCCGACGCGCCCCTGCTGCGGCAGTGGTGGGAGTTCTTCATCGGCCTGTTCACCTTCGACTTCGGCGGCACCATCAACCGCCCCGGGGTCGGCGTCACCGAAGCCATCGGCGCCTACCTGCCCTGGACCCTCTTCAGCATCGGCGTGGGCACCCTCATCGCCATCGGGCTCGGCCTGACCCTGGGCATGGTCATGGCCTACCGACGCAACAAGGTCATCGACCACGTGCTCAGCGTCCTCGCCTCGGTCCTGGGGGCCATCCCCAACTACCTCATCGCCATGGTCCTCGTCGTCGGCGGCGGCATGTACCTGGGCTGGTTCAACCCCATCGACCTGCGCGGCACCCTCAGCCCCGGAGTCGAACCCGGCTTCACGCTCGTCTTCGTCGGCGACGCGTTCTACCACGCGGCCCTGCCGATCCTCACCTACGTCCTCGCCATCATCGGCACCTGGATGCTCGTCATGAAGGCCTCCACCACCGAGGTCCTCGGCGAGGACTACGTGACCGTCGCCCGAGCCCGCGGCCTGCCCGACACCCGCATCGCGACCGCCTACGTCGGCCGCAACGCGGTCCTGCCGTTGGTCGCCCAGATCGCCATCTCCTTCGGCACCCTCGTCGGCGGCGCGATCTTCGTCGAACAGGTCCTGGTCTACAAGGGCGTGGGCGGCCTGCTGCTGGACGCCGTCCACTACCGCGACTACCCGCTCCTCCAAGGCCTGCTCGTCATCATCACCTCGTGCGTGGTGGTCGCCAACCTCATCTCCGACCTGCTCTACAGCAGGCTCGACCCGCGCATCCGAAACTAGAGGGGACGAACGAGCCATGGCCGTCACCACAGCCTCCGCCCCCGCCACCGGTGTCTGGGGCACCATCTGGCAGGGCATCACCCGCAGCACCAGCGGATTCATCGGGCTCTGCCTGGTCCTCGGAGTCCTGCTCTTCTCCTTCGTCGGGCCGCTGTTCATCGACCACGCCAACCCCACAGACGTCGCCAAGATCTGGGGTGCCCCCAACGCCGAACACTGGCTCGGTACCAACCACGAGGGCAAGGACACCTTCACCCAACTCGTCCTCGGCGGTCGCGAACCCATCTGGGTCGGCTTCGTCGCCGCCCTCATCACCGTCGCCATCGCCGTCGTCCTGGGCGCGGTCGCCGGCTACGTGCGAGGCCGGATCGACCACTTCCTGCTCCAGGTCACCGACATCACGATGACCGTCCCGTTCATCGTGCTGATGCTGGTCATCGCGTCCTTCTACCGGACCTCGTCGCCACTGGTGGTCTCCTTCATCATCGGCCTGGTCACCTGGCCGTTCCTGATGAGGTCGATCCGCGCGCAGGTGCTCAGCCTCAAGGAACGCGAGTTCATCGAGGCCGCCCGCCTCCAGGACCTGGGCACCGCCCGCATCCTCTTCGTCGAGGTCCTGCCCAACATGGCCGGCTACATCTTCATCAACTTCATCATCGCCATCACCAACGCGATCTACGCCGTCGTCGGCATGTACCTGCTCGGCCTGTTGCCCAGCACCGCCGACAACTGGGGGCTGATGATCCAGCAGGCCTGGGACAACAACGCCTTCCTCCTGCCCCAGGCGGCGCCCTTCCTCATCGCCCCGATGGTCATGATCATGCTCTTCCAGATCGGGCTGGTCACCATGACCCGTTCGCTGGAACAGGCCCTCAACCCCCGACTCCGGGACAGGTGATCCCCGTGAACGACCTCCCCACCGGCCCGGGCACCGACGACGGCGCCCTGCTGTCGGTTCGCGGCATCGACGTCGGCTACCGCACCGGACGCCGGACCCACGTCACCGCCGTGCACGACGTCTCCTTCGACCTCCACCCCGGTCAGTCCATGGCCCTGGTCGGGGAGTCCGGCTGCGGCAAGACCACCCTCGGCCTGGGCCTGCTCCGACTGCTGCCGCGTACCGGCGTCATCCCCAAGGGCGAGATCCTCTTTCGGCGCAAGGACGGCACCCGCGTCGACGTGCGCACCCTCCACAAGGAGAGGCTGCGCCGCTTCCGTTGGAACGAGGCGGCCATGGTCTTCCAAGGCGCCATGAACGCCTTCAACCCGGTGCTGCGCATCGGGGATCACTTCGTCGACACCTTCCGCGCCCACGAGGACGGCGATCGACGCCCCCGGCGGGAGATCCTCGAAGAGTCCGCCGAACTCCTGGAGATGGTCCGGCTCGACCCCGCCCGGGTCCTGAACGCCTTCCCCCACGAACTCTCCGGCGGCATGCGACAGCGCGGCCTCATCGCCCTGGCCCTGGCGCTGCGCCCCCAACTGCTGATCCTGGACGAACCCACCACCGCCCTGGACCTGCTCACCCAGCGCTCCATCGTGGAACGCCTCGCCGAACTGCGCGAACGACTGCGCTTCTCGATGGTCTTCATCACCCACGACCTGGGCCTCGCCGCCGCCCTGGCCGACCGGGTCGGCACCATGTACGCGGGACGCCTCATCGAGACCGGCACCACCCGCGACATCTTCCACCGCTCCCGGCACCCCTACACCTCGGCGCTGATCGACTCCGTGCCCCCGGTCGTCGGCGATCTGCACGTCCCCCAATCGCTGCCCGGCGGCCCGCCAAGCCTCCACGCGCTGCCGCCGGGCTGTTCCTTCGCCCCGCGCTGCGCCCACGCCCTGCCCGAATGCGACCTCACCCGCCCGGAGCTGGACGTGCTCGTCCCCCGAGACGAGGGTCTCGCTCACGCGGCGGCCTGCCTGCGCTCCACCGACGCCGAACTCCACGCAGAGGGGGTCTCCCGTTGATCGACCACACCTTGGCCACCACCCCGGTGAGTACCGAGACGCCGACCGAACCGGTGCTCACCCTCAAGGGCGCTCGCCAGACCTTCAAGACACCCCGAGGCGAAGTGCCCGCCGTCGCCGGCGTCGACCTGCAGGTCCGCCCCGGACAGGTCCTGTGCCTGGTGGGGGAGTCCGGCTGCGGCAAGACCACGACGGCCCGCATGGCCGCGGCCCTGGCGGACCCCACCGCCGGTTCCGTGCTGTTCCACGGCAAGGACGTCGCCACGATGGATCGGAGGGAACGCGCCGTCTTCCGCCGCTCGGTCCAGTACATCCACCAGGACCCCTACGCCTCCCTCAACCCGGTCCGTACCGTCTACTCCACGGTCTCCGCCGGGTTGCGTCGGCACAAGATGGTGAAGAACCACGCCGAGGCCAGGCGCGCCACCGCCGAACTCCTCGAACGCGTCGACCTGACCCCCGCCGAGGACCACCTCGACAAGTACCCCCACCAGATGTCCGGCGGCCAACGGCAACGCGTCGCCGTGGCCCGTGCCTTGGCGATGAACCCCGAGGTGATCATCGCCGACGAGTCCACGTCGATGCTCGACGTGTCCATCCGGGTGAGTCTCCTCAACACCCTCGGAAAACTCCGCGACGAGCTCGGTGTCGGCTTCCTGTTCATCACCCATGACCTCGCCGTCGCCAAGTACTTCGCCTGGCACGGCGAGATCGCCGTCATGTACCTCGGCAAGGTCGTGGAACAGGGCACCACCCCCCGGGTGGTCAACGATCCGCGGCACCCGTACACCAAGGCGCTCGTCTCCGCGGTGTGCGAACCCGACCCGGACCTGGTCCACGGCAAGGAACGGGTCCGACTGCGCGAGGCCGACATCCCCGACCTCACCGACCTGCCGCCGGGCTGCGACTTCCATCCACGCTGTCCCCTCTACGCCGAGGGCGACTGTGACGCCGTGCGGCCCCCGCTGGTGCGCGGCCACGACCGGCTGCTCGCCTGTCACGTCGTCACCCGGGGGTGATGGGACCTTGCTCCTCCTCATCGGGCGCTTCGGCGTTCTCGTCGGATCCTTCCTCACCCTGGCCTGCGTCCTCATGGCCGTGTTCACATCCCCCGGCACAGCCGAGTTCGTCATCAGCGTCGTCACCGTCGGTATCGGCCTGGTCGTCCTCAGTCTCGGTCTGCTCGCCGTCCTCCTGGAAAGGAAGCGTCAACCATGACCTCCCCCCACCCCCTCCACAACGCGATCCGGCAGGATCTGAGCAGACGACGCCTCCTGCGGGCCATGGGGCTCGGCGCGGCCGGAGTCACGGGCGCCGGGCTCCTGTCGGCCTGCGCCGGCGGTGACGCCGAGAGCGGTGGCACCACACGGTTCACCGGGGTCTTCGACTTCGACCTGGACTCCATGACCCGCAACGTCCACCGTGAGGACGGCGCGCTGCTGCTCGGTTCGGTGTACAAGGACCTGTTCCTGTGCCCGGGCGGTGTCTACAACTGGAGCACCCACGAGTGGGACTACCTCCTGCTCGAAGGGCACGAGTGGGACGGCGACGACCTCGTCGTGACGCTGAGGTCCGGCCTGAAGTGGAGCGACGGCTCGGACCTGAACGCCGACGACATGATCCGCAGCTACGCCATGCGTGTCCTGGAGGCCCCACCGTGGGGTTTCGGGTTCCCACAGGTCCAGGCCCTGGAGAAGCTGGACGACCTGAGCGTGCGGGTGGGCTTCGAGGACCCCTTCCCCAACATCGAGCGCAGCATCATCAAGCACCGCGTCGTCTCCAAGACCACCTATGAAGGCTTCGGCCAACCCGCCGTGGACATGGTCAACGACGGTGTCCGTCAAGGCGACGACGAGCACGCCGACTGGAACGCCGAGTTCATCGAGTTCGACCCCGACGAGATCGTGTGCAGCGGTCCGTACAAGTTCGACGAGGCGCAGATGTCGGACGCGCGCATCACGCTGGTGCGCAACGAGGAGGGCTACCAGGGTACCGAGGTCGCGTTCGACGAGGTCGTCATCCACAAGGGCGACAACCGCCAGTCCGCGCTGTTGATCCAGAGCGGTGACGTCGACTACTCCACCCTGGCGCCCTCCGCCGCCGACCAGCAGGCCTTCCAGGGCGTGGAGGGGTTCCGGTGGATCGAACACGCCGGCTACGACGGTTGCGGCATCATGTTCAACCACCGGGCCAAGCCGGAGGTCCAGGACGTGCGTGTGCGCAAGGCGCTGGCCTACATCCTGGACGGCGACCAGATCGGGCAGGTCGCCCGGGGCGAGGCCTACAGCAGGGTCGAGCACTACGCGGGTCTGGCCGACATCCAGGCCGAGGAGATCTTCACCGCCGAGGAACTGGCCGGGTTCGAGAACTACGACCAGGACCACGACAAGGCCACCGAACTGCTGGAGGAGGCCGGTTGGACCCTGGAGGGCGGCAAGTGGTTCCTGCCAGACGGTGAGGAGGCGAGCTTCGAGGTCATCGGTGTCGCCGGCTGGGGCGACTTCGAGCTGACCGCCACCCAGGTGGAGGAGGCCTGGAACGACTTCGGGATCAAGACCGAGGCCCGCAACGTACCCGAGGACAACCCGTGGGGTATCTGGGGCGCGGGCGACTTCGAGGTCGCCGTCCGGCACTGGGGCAACCCCGAACAGCCCGACTACTGGGGCGCGTTCCAGATGAACTTCCTGACCGAGAACGCCGGTACCGAAGACTCCCCGGGTCAGGGCTTCGACCTCCAGGTCGAGAGCCCCTCCCAGGGTGAGGTGGACATCGCCGAGCTGGTGGACACCGCCCAGCGCGCCGAGAGCGATGAAGAGCAGAAGGAGGCGTTGAAGAGGCTTTCGATCATCTTCAACGAACTCCTGCCGCGTGTCCCGATCTGGACCTACAAGTACCTGTCCCCGGCGATCGAGGGCGTGCGGGTCGAGGAGTTCCCGACGGACACACCCACCTCGCAGAACGAGCAGTACCAGGACAACCACGTCATCCTCGCCCTCATCCAGGGCGAACTGCGGCCGGTCCAGGAGTGATCGGGCGGAACGAACGGTACCGATAACGGCAGAGAGGGGCGGGCGTCGACGGACGTCCGCCCCTTCGTCCTGCCCCGCCTCCGTTTATTACGGACCAGGGTGCATTTGATTACTCAATGTCCGTTTATACGCGGGCATGTGAAGTGAATGTAGTCTCGCCTCGCGCGTGCAACCGCACACGCGTTTTCCCGACCGCCCGATCCACGCCCCGATCACACCCCGGCCCCGTTCAGGGGCCTCGGCCGTCGAAAGGAATCGCCGCGTCATGCCCAAGGACCTGTATGAAATCGGAGAGGTTCCGCCACTGGGCCACGTGCCCACGCGCATGCACGCTTTCACCATCCGCAGGGAACGCTACGGAGAGCCCCGAGACGCGTTCGCCCGTGAGATCGTGCCGGTCCCCGAGTTGAAGCCCGGGCACGTGTTGATCTACACGATGGCCGCGGGGATCAACTACAACAACATCTGGGCGGCCAAGGGACACCCGGCCGACGTCATCGCCGCGCGTGAGAAGGCGGGGGAGCCCGAGGACTACCACGTCGGTGGGTCCGACGGCTCCGGTGTGGTCTGGGCCGTCGGCGACGGTGTCACCAACGTGAAGGTCGGCGACCACGTCATCATCGCCCCCGGGCAGTGGGACGAGACGGCCGACGACATCCGCATGGGCGGCGACCCCATCGCCTCCAGGACCATGCGGGTGTGGGGCTATGAGAACAACCACGGGTCCTTCGGCCAGTTCACCTTGGTCCGTGACGTCCAACTGCACCACAAACCCGAGTCCCTGCCCTGGGACGTCGCGGGCGGCTTCCTCGTCAGCGTCGCCACCGCCTACCGGCAGTTGTTCGGCTGGCCGCCCCACACCGTCGACCCCGGCGACCCGGTCCTCATCTGGGGTGGCGCGGGCGGTCTGGGCACCTCCGCCATCCAGCTGGTCCATCAGGCCGGTGGCCTGCCCGTCGCGGTGGTCTCCACCGAGGAGAAGGCGAGGCTGTGCCGCGAACTCGGCGCGGTCGGCACCATCCTGCGGACCGAGTTCGACCACTGGGGAAGGGTTCCCGACGAGAGCGACACCCAGGCCTACGCCGAGTGGTTCCGCGGTGTACGCGCCTTCGGCAAGCGCTTCTGGGCCGAAGTGGGGGAGCGGCGCTCGCCTCGCATCGTGTTCGAGCACACCGGGGCCGACACCCTGCCCACGTCCCTGTACCTGTGCGACAACTCGGGCATGGTCGTCATCTGTGGGGCCACCTCCGGTTTCCAGGCCGATGTGGACCTGCGCTTCCTGTGGATGCGCCTCAAGCGCCTGCAAGGTTCCCACTTCGCCTCGCCGGCCCAGTGCCGTATAGCCATCCACCTCGTCGAGAGCGGTCGGATCGACCCGTGCGTGACCAAGGTGGTCGGGTTCGACGAGATCGGTGAGGCCCACCAGATCCTGCACGAGAACCGGCAGCCTCCGGGCAACATGGCCGCGCTCGTCAACGCCGCCCCAGGTCAGACCGGTCTGGATCTTTCCTAGGGCGTGTTCCGCGAATACCCGCCCTGCTGCGCGGCGCGTCCACCGAACACGTCCTAGCACCCTTTCGGGGTCGCGTGATCCAGATCAGGGCCGATTAGTAGTGATACTGATGACACCTGGCTAGAAACAGACAAAAGGTATAAATGCCGCGCTTCGGGGGGTGTTCGGGGTATTGGTTTCAGGGTGTTCTCGCACGTCATGTGGGTTTCATCTGGGGCTTTTCCACCCCTTCTCCGATTCTTCTGTCAAGCGGGGCGTCCTTTGTTAGTCTGACGAACCGAACGACGGTTCTCGGTGGAAGAACAGGAATTGTGTGGAACGTGGACACCTGTCCTCCGGATCGGGCGCACGTCGCCCGGGCCGGTGACGGGCCCGACCACAGGTTCCCTCGGCCCCGAAGGCCGTCGAGGCGTTCCCCCGGCGATCGGGGAACCTGTCCCGTCAGGTAACCGATCGAAGGCCCCGAAGTTTCATCCTCCCTGGTCGGGGCGGTGGTGCGGGGCCACCGCCGAGCCGCCCACCTGATTCGAGGAGACGAGATTGTGGCACAGGCGCAGTCACCGCAGGAACGCGATGACGACTCCCTGGCCAAGATGATGTCGACGGAGGGTGGGCGTGGAGCCAGGCGTGAAGGACGGTTCCGCCGGGCCATCTCCCGGATGGTCAAGTCCCAGGAACCCCCGTCACCGGAGACCGAGCTAGGAAATCCCGTGCATCAGCCCGTGCATCCGCACTCGCAAGAACCCGACGACCGCTCGTCGGCCGGCGAGGCCACACCCGTGACGGAGCCCCCCACCGGACCCTTCTCCGCGTCCGCCGAGAACGGTTACCGTCCCACTTCCAGGGTGAGCGTCCCCAACCCCTATACGACCAGGAACGTCGAGGTCGACGACGTCGACACCGGCGCTACCCCGGTCGGTCAGTGGCGCGGCGTCGGGCTCGACGAGCCCGAACTCCGCAGCCAGAACACTCCCGCCACCACGGACACCATGACCGACACCCCCACCCCGTCAGAGAACACGGAGCGGCCCCAGGCCCCTGTGTCCCCACCCGCCCCCGAGGCCGAGCACCGGCCCGAGCCGGGGCGGCACGTGGTCTCCGAGCCGTACAGAGCCGAGGGCCGCGGCGCGGAGCCACCGCGTCCGGAAGCGCCGCCGGAGACCCCGTGGCCGCAGGCCGAGCCCGCGGCGCCACAAGGACACTGGGCGCCCCCGCGATACGAGCAGGGCCCGCGGGCGCCCTACGAGTCGCAGCGCCCCTCGCCCACCCGACACCAGGGCCCGGAACAGGATTGGGACCGGGGCCCGGGTGGGCAGGACCCCTATGGCCCCGGCCCGCGAGGACAGCAGGGACCCCCGGCCCCGTACGACCACCGCGCACCGCGGGGTTACGGGGAAGGACAGGGGTACCCCGGGCCGTACGGTCACCAGGGCCCGCCCGCGTACCCCGGCCCCCAAGGACACCCCGACCACGGCCACCGAGGCGGATACGAGCCGAACTCGTACTACTACCAGCGGCCGCACCACGAAGGTCACCCCGCGGCTCCGCCCGCCGGGTACCCGCCGCAGCCGCCGATGCCGCAGCCCGCGCCGCACTACCAGGCCTACGCGCAGCCGATGCCGTACCAGAGCGCCTACCCGCTGCCCTACCAGCCGCCCGGCTACGTCCTGCCTGGGCAGCCGATGGTCTACCCGGGCCAGTTCGCGCCCTACGGCCAGATCAACCCCTACGGTCAGCCCGTCCAGCACGTCATCGTGCTCGCCGCCGGGCAGCAGCCACAGGTGATCACCGCCGAGTCGGCCGCCACGCTCTTCGCCGAGCGCGCCGAACCGACCCTCTCCTCGGAGGTGGGCCAGGACAAGGCGCTCACCCGAGCGGAGGAGGAGACGGGCGAGGAGACGACCCCGGAGCGGGAGCGGCCGAGCGCCGAGAACCCTGTCGAGCAGGAGACCGAGGCCCCCGAGCCCGAGGCCGGCGTCGTCCAGGACGAGGAGGCCGCGGCCAAGGCGGAGGTGGCCGAGGCCGTCTCCGAGGTCCTGCGCGACTCCAAGGACGACCTCCTCAACGAGGCGCTCGCCGGTCTGGCCATGCGCGACCTCTCCCTGGTCGACGCGCTGCTGGAGATGGTCGAGGAACTGGAGACCAGCGCCCAGGACCCCGACCTGCTCGACAAGCTCTTCCAGATCGACAACTTCGCGACCCGTATGCGGCGTAACGGAGAGAACTTCCTGGTGTTGACCGGGCATGACGGTGGCGAGTCCGACGCTCACGACGAGATCGTCCCGTTGCTGGACGTGGCCCGCGCCGCGACCTCGGAGATCAAGGACTACCCCAGGGTCACCCTCGGCAAGATCCCCCAGGCCTCCATCACCGGTCTGGCCGCCGACGACATCAGCCACCTCCTCGCGGAGCTGCTGGACAACGCCACGGCGAACTCGCCCGAGCACTCACAGGTGGTGATCAGCGCCCAGGAGTTGGACGACGGGCGCCTGATGATCGTCGTCGAGGACGAGGGCGTGGGCATCCCCGAGTCCCAGCTGGCCGAGCTCAACAACCGACTGGAGGGCGAACCGGTCCTCGACGACGAGGTGCCCCGGCACATGGGCCTGTACGTGGCCAGCCGCATCGCCCGCAAGCACGGTCTGGAGGCCCGCCTGGAGCCTCGCTCGTTCCGCGGGGTCAACGCCTACACGATCATCCCCCAGGGACTTCTGCGGATCGCCACCCCCCGGGTACCCGGGCAGGCCCGAACCTCGACGACACCGAGCGCGAGCGCCTCCGTGACACCGATCGGATCGACCGGCAACGGCAAGACCAACGGCACCAACGGTTCCCCCGGATCCAACGGAGCGCCCAAGCCGCCCACCGGCGGAAGCTCCGCCGTCACGGCGGCCGGTCTGCCCCGGCGCAGCGCCACCCCGCACGGTTCGCCGCTGCGGATGATGCCGCACCCCGGAGCGCTCTCGGACAACCCGCCGCCCGCCCCGAAGGGCAGGGAGGACACCCCGCCCAAGCTCACCGGTGAGGCCCGGGCGGAGCAGATCCGTGACGAGATCGGCGACTTCCTCGACGGGGAACGCGCCGCTCTCGAAGGCGAGGAGCTAGAGGGCGACCAGGAATGACGATCGACACGGCGACCCGTGCCCCATCGCGCGGTTCCGCCGTCTCCCAGACCCCCAGCGAATCAAGAAACTCGGCCGAGGCAGGTAGAGCACAAGCATGACTGAATCCACGAACGACAGCGTTGAGAACTTCTCGTGGCTCATCGACCGGTTCGTCCGGGACGTGCGCGGTGTCGAACACGCCGTGGTGGTCTCCTCCGACGGCCTGGTGCTGACCCACTCCAGTGACTTCCCCGAAGAGCACGCGGAACAGCTCGCGGCGATCTCCAGCGGCCTGCACAGCCTGGCGGTCGGTGGAGCCGGTCTGTTCCAGCGGGGTGAGTGCGAGCAGCTGCTCGTTCGCTTCAACCACGGCCACCTCTTCATCATGGCCATCAGTGACGGTTCCTGCATGGCGGTGCTGACCGCACCCGGTACGGAGCTGAAGATCGTCGGTTTCCAGATGGCCAAGCTCGTGGACAACGTCGCCCACGTGCTCACGCCGCAGCTGCGCTCGCAGTTGCGCGAAGTCATCCAGAACTGACGACGGCGTGTTCCGTAACGGTTCGGCAGGAATGAGGTTGCCTCGGCTATGAGCTTCCGAAGGCGAAGGAGTAACCGTGTCCGTCCGTTCACCTTCACGGGTGGGCGTACCCGGTCACGGCATCCGCTGATGGTGCAGACCCTGGTCTCGACGTCCGAGCCCGGGCAGGACCCTCCTGGCACCCTCATGCCGGAGTCGATCAACATCCACAAGCTGTGCCGGGAGACGCGGTCGCTCGCCGAGGTCTCGGCCGAGCTGAACATCCCTCTGGGCGTCACACAGGTGCTGGTCAGTGACCTGGCTGAGCAGGACCTGGTGTATATCCACCCGACCATCACCGGCAGCAGTCCATCGGAAAACCAGGTTCTGGAGAGGGCTCTTCGTGGTCTCGAACGACTTTTCCAGTGACAACAGGTCGAATCGCAAGAAGATGTCGAGCAAGATCGTCATCGCCGGTGGCTTCGGCGCCGGCAAGACGACCTTGGTTCGCTCGGTGTCGGAGATTCCACCGGTCACGACCGAAGCGATCATGACCGAGGCCAGCGTCGGACACGACGACACCTCGGTCACACCGGACAAGACGACCACCACCGTCGCGATGGACTTCGGTCGCATCACCATCGACGACGAGCTGGTCATGTACATGTTCGGTACACCGGGCCAGGCCCGGTTCTGGTTCATGTGGGACGATCTCGTCCGTGGCGCCGTCGGTGCCGTGGTCGTGGTCGACTGCCGAAGGCTCGCGGACTCCTTCGACGCCGTCGACTACTTCGAGACGAACAAGCGCATCCCCTACATCGTGGCGCTGAACAAGTTCGAGGGTCGTCTCGACTACACCTCGGATCAGGTCCGTGAGGCCCTGGAGGTCAGCCCGGAGGTGCCCATCATCGACTTCGACGCCCGGCACCGGATGTCCGGCGGCGACGTACTCAAGACCCTGTTGCGGTACGCGCTGGAGCACAAACGAACGAGCGAGCCCGTCGCCTGACGGGTGGGGGCCGCTCGGACTCGTGGTCGACCCTTCCCACAGCCCCGTAGATTCCCAGGAAAGTTAGCGACACAATGCGCAAGATCCTTATCGTCGGCGCCGGCCACGCCGGCCTGCACTTGGCCCACGGTCTCTTGACCCATGGCTACGACGTCACGGTGATCACGGGGCAGTCCTCGACGGAGATCCGGACGGGACGGCCGTCCGTCACGCAGTTCACCTTCCCCACCGCTCTGGAGTACGAGCGTAAGTACGAGCTGGATCTGTGGAGTGCGCTCAGCCCTCAGATCCGACAGCAGCGAATCCACCTCTACCCCGGCGCCGACCGTTCGCGTCTCTCCCTGAAGGGGCGAACCGGCAAGGCCAACGACTACATGGTGGCGGTGGACCGTCGTGTCAAGATGGCCGACTGGCTGGAGTTCTTCGAGGACCGTGGGGGCAAGGTCGTCATCCACGGCGTCACCGTCACCGACCTCGACTACTTCTCCCGGATGTTCGACCTGATCATCGTCGCCGTCGGTCACGGAGAACTCGGTCAGCTCTTCGACTACGACGAGAGCCGCTTCAGCGGAGCCCGACCCCGGTCCATCGCACAGGCGCAGATCTATGACGTCTGGCCCAGCGCCGAGGACGACGACAACGTCGGCTGGGCCTGCTCCGCCCAAGATGCGGGGAACACCATCTTCATCCCCATGCTGAGCCAGGAGGGTCCCTGCCACAACCTGCTCATGGTGGACAAACGTGGCGGTCCCATGGACGCCTGGCCGGACAGGCCGGGGCCCGAAGAGCAGTTGCGTCGCATGAAGGACCTGCTTCGTCAGTACTCCCCTGAGTACTACGAGCGGGTCAGGGACGCGGAACTGGTCGACGGTGGCCGCAGCACCCTGATCGAGGACCTGACCCCACAGGTGCGCAACCCGGTCGGCACTCTGCCATCCGGGGGAAAGGTCCTGGGTATGGCCGATGTCGTCGTCACCATGGACCCCTACGTGGGGCAGAGCTGGAATAATTCCACGCGCTGCGCGAAGGCCTACCTTGAGGCCATCATGGAACACGGTGATCGCCGGTTCGACGAAGAGTTCCTGGTGGGGGCGTTCGACAGGTTCTGGGAATTCGGTCTTCACAACCAGATGTGGTCTGAGATGAATTCCACGGTGTGGGATCAGGGCGATCTTCCCGCCCACTTCTACGAGCTGGTCGAGGCGGCTTCGGTGCACACGGAGGTGGCCGACCGGTGGATTCAGGGTTGGGACTATCCGCCTGACTACGCCAATTGGCTCCTGGACCCGGAAGAGTCCATGAAGTACGTCGCCGAGGTTCGGGCGCGTAGCGGGGTGTGACCAGAACCGAGCGTGTCTCGTAGTGCCCGATGTCCACGGACATCGGGCATTTCCTTTTGGTAACGGTTTCGCGAAATTATCAGTTGTGCCAGGGTCTGAATGCTCGCAGTGGATTGACCGAAAACTAGTGTTCCGTTGTCTTCTGTCCTGAATCGCGGATAGCATCCACTCTGCGGACGGCTTGAAACCACGGGTGGGGAACGTGTGGTTGAAGTGTTGATCGAGCCGTGTGCGGCTTGATTATCCCCGTGGTCGATTTCCGGAGAGTTCTCGGTTTCGGTCGCGGGGTCTCGTGTTCGTCGGACCCACCCTGAACTGCGCATAAAGGGCAGTGCGCGTGCACCTTCACGAGACTTTCAAGCCGAGCCGTGACTCCCTCGGGCCAGGACCCGCCCGGGTGGGGACGTCGAGTTCGACCGGAGGAACGCGATGACCAGGGATCCTCGAAGCGGTGCGGCCCCCCGCTCACCCATCGCGGTGGTGGGGCTGGCCTGCCGGCTGCCAGGCGCCTCGACACCGGAGGCCCTCTGGCGGTTGTTGTGCGAGGGGCGGGAGGCCATCTCACCGCCGCCCGAACGTCTCGGTTGGACCTCCGCCGAACGGGACCACCGCTGGGGCGGCTACCTGGATCGTGCCGAGGACTTCGACGCGGCCTTCTTCGGTGTCTCCCCGCGCGAGGCCGTGGCCATGGACCCCCAGCAGCGGCTGATGCTCGAACTGAGCTGGGAGGCCGTCGAGAACGCGCGTACCGCGCCCGACAGTCTGCACGGCACCAGGACCGGGGTCTTCACCGGTGCCATCTCCTCGGACTACTCCCTCCTGCTTCGGGACGAGCCCGCCTCGCACCACAGCCTGACCGGTGGTCAGCGCGGCATGATCGCCAACCGCGTCTCCTACACGCTCGGCCTTCGTGGGCCCAGCATGACCGTGGACAGCGGGCAGTCCTCCTCCCTGGTCAGCGTGCACACGGCGATGGAGAGCCTGCGCAGCGGAGAGTGCGAGATCGCGCTGGCCGGCGGCGTCAACCTCATCCTCCTGCCCGGAAGCACCGATGACGTGGAGCTGTTCGGCGGTCTGTCGCCGGACGCCCACTGCTACACCTTCGACTCGCGCGCCAACGGTTACGTCCGAGGCGAGGGCGGGGCCGTGGTCGTCCTCAAACCGCTCGATCGCGCGCTGGCGGACGGTGACCACGTCCACGCCGTTCTCTCCGGCGGAGCGGTCAACAACTCCGGCCCCATCTCCTACCTGGCCCGGCCCGAACCCGAAGGTCAGGTGGAGGTCCTGCGCGCCGCCCACCGCCGGGCCGGGATCGACCCCGCGCACGTGGGGTACGTGGAGTTGCACGGCACGGGCACCCCGGCCGGCGATCCGGTCGAGGCCGCCGCGCTCGGCGAGGTCTTCACCAAGCGTTCCAGCGCCCTGCGAGTGGGCTCGGTCAAGACCAACGTGGGACACCTGGAGGGCGCCGCCGGAATCGTCGGCCTGATCAAGGTCGTGCTCAGCCTCTCCCACGGCCTGTTGCCGCCCACCCGGAACTTCGACGCGCCCAACCCGGGGATCGACCTGGAGGGTCTGGGGCTGGCCCCGCAGACCGTTCGGGAACCCTGGCCCACGGAGACCCCTCTGGCCGGGGTGTCCTCCTTCGGCATGGGCGGGACCAACTGCCACCTCGTCCTGGCCCCGCCGCCTCGACGCACACCCGAGGCCTCCGGCCAGGTACCGGGGGAGGGCGCTCTCGACCCCGTGCCCTGGATCCTCTCGGCCCGCTCCGAGGCGGCCCTTCGCGCCCAGGCCTCGGTATTGCACTCCTTCGTGTCCAAGCGGCCCGGTCTGCGCCCCGAGGACGTGGGTTTCTCGCTGGCGACCACCCGCACGGTCATGGAGCACCGCGCGGTCATCCTCGCCCCGGGCGGCAATGGAACACGTGACCTGGAGTCGATCCGTCCCTCCGGTGCGCCGGTGGGCGAACGCGATGGTCGCGGCCCCGTCCTGGTCTTCCCGGGACAGGGCGGCCAGTGGGCGGGCATGGTCCGTCCGCTCCTGGACGGCGACGGTCGACTCGCCCGGACCTTCGGTCGGCGACTGCGTGAGTGCGAGCGGGCTCTTGACCCCTACGTCGACTGGTCCCTCACCCGGGTGCTTCGCGGGGAGCCGGGGGCGCCCCGTTACGTCGGCCCCGGAGCCCGCGTGGACGTCGTCCAGCCGGTCCTGTGGGCGGTCATGGTGGCGCTGGCCCGGGTCTGGGAGACCTTGGGGGTACGTCCCACCGCCGTGATCGGTCACTCCCAGGGCGAGATCGCCGCGGCCCACGTGGCGGGTGTGTTGACCTTGGAGGACGCCGCCAAGGTGGTGGCGCTGCGCAGTCGGGCGCTGACCGCCCTCGGTGGCAGTGGGGCCATGGCCTCCCTCGGGCTCTCCCCGGAACAGACCCAGGAGCTCATCGGCTCGCTGGACGACCTCCACCTGGCGGCGGTCAACGGGCCCGAGTCCGTGGTGGTCTCGGGCGATCCCGCCTCGGTGCGCGCCGCCGTGGACCACTGCGTGGACGACGGTGTGCACGCCGCCCTGGTGGACGTCGACTACGCCTCGCACTCCGCGCACGTCGAACGGGTCCGGGAGACCCTGCTCGAACAGTTGGACGGCGTCACGCCGCGTCCGGCCCGGATACCGGTCCTGTCGACGCTGACCGGGAGCGAGCTGCGCCAGGACGGGCCGGCCATGGACGGTCGGTACTGGTACCTGGGGTTGCGCAATCCGGTCCGCTTCGCCGACGCGGTGACCGAGGCGGTGGCCGGCGGACACGACACCTTCGTCGAGGTCGGCCCGCACCCCGTCCTCGCCCACGGAATCGAACGTGTGTTGGCGTCCGGTGAGACGCGCGGTGCGGTGTTGGAGACCCTGCGGCGCGACCACGGAGACGAGGCCCAGCTGCTGACCGCGGCGGCCCAGGCCTTCACCGCCGGACTGGACGTGAACTGGGGGAATCTCTTCAGGGGTTCGGGCGCGCACCGCGTCGACCTGCCCACCTACCCCTTCCAACGCACCCGTCACTGGCCCGAGCTCACCCCGGTCGCACCGATGACCGTGGCGCCGGAGGTCACGCCCGAACCCGCCGACGAGTCGGCCACCCCCGGGGGCGGAGGCGCTTCCGGGCTGGTGGCGTCCCTGAGCGCCCAGGTGTTGGAACTGGACGAACTGGACCCCGCGGACGAACGGCGGGCCTTCCGCGACCTCGGCTTCGACTCCATCATGCTGCTGGAACTGGCCGACCTCATCGAGGACGAGACCGGTGTCCGCCTGGAGGACTCCGTCCTCTTCGAACTCCCCACCCCGGCCGCGCTCGCGGGACACGTCGCCGAGGAACTGGGCCAGGAACCGCCCGACCGGGAGCGGGAGAAGGCCGCGCCGCGCCGTGCGGCCCCCGCCGAGACCACGCCGGTGGGAGCGGCCGACGACGACCCGATCGCCATCACCGCGATGGCCTGTCGCCTGCCCGGCGGGGTGAGCTCCCCGGAACAGTTGTGGCGGTTGCTGGAGGAGGGGACCGACGCCATCGGGGCCTTCCCCGAGAACCGCGGCTGGGACCTGGACTCGCTCTACGACCCGGAACCCGGCACCCCCGGGCGCACCTACACGCGCAACGGCGGATTCCTCTACGACGCCGACCTCTTCGACGCCGACTTCTTCGGCATCAGCCCTCGTGAGGCCGACGCCATGGACCCCCAACAGCGGTTGCTGTTGGAGACCTCCTGGGAGGCGATCCAGCGGGCCGGCCTGGACACCGAGGAACTGCGCGGCCGGCAGGTGGGCGTGTTCGTCGGGGCGATGCCCGGTGAGTACGGTGCGCGGCTGGCCGATCCGGCCGGTGACGCCGACGGCGGGTACCGGCTGACCGGAAGCACGCTGAGTGTGGCCTCCGGACGTATCGCCTACGTGCTCGGTCTCAACGGCCCCGCGTTGACCATCGACACCGCCTGCTCCGGTTCGCTGGTGGCCCTGCACCAGGCCGCCGCCGCCCTGCGCCGGGGCGAGTGCTCCATGGCGCTGGCCGGTGGTGCGACCGTCATGGCCACCCCCGGGATGTTCCTGGAGTTCTCCGCCCAGCGCGGCCTGTCCGCGGACGGACGCTGCCGTGCCTTCGGCGCGGGCGCCGAGGGCACCGCGTGGGCGGAGGGAGCGGGGATGCTCCTGCTCGAACGGGCCTCGCAGGCGCGCCGCAACGGTCGTCCCGTGTTGGCCTTGCTGCGTGGCAGCGCCGTGAACTCCGACGGGGCCTCCAACGGTCTGACGGCCCCCAATCCGGAGGCCCAGGAGAGGGTGATCCGTCAGGCCCTGTCCGCAGCCGGACTCGCCCCCGGCGAGGTCGACGCGGTCGAGGCGCACGGCACCGGGACCCGGCTGGGCGACCCGATCGAGGCCCGTGCCCTGATGTCGGTCTACGGCCGGGATCGGGAGCACGACCTGCTGCTCGGCTCCCTCAAGTCCAACATCGGCCACGCCCAGGCCGCGGCGGGGGTGGCGGGCGTGATCAAGACCGTGGAGGCGCTGCGCCACGGTCGCCTGCCACGGACACTGCACGTGGACGAACCCACTGACCGGGTCGAGTGGCGGGGCAGTGGTGTGCGTCTGCTGTCCGAGGAGACCCCTTGGCCCGACACCGGACGGCCCCGGCGGGCCGCGGTGTCCTCCTTCGGGATCAGCGGTACCAACGCGCACGTGCTGTTGGAGGGGGTGGCCGACGAGGTCGCCCCGGTCACCGTGCCGGATGATCCCTTCCAGCGTTCCCGCCACTGGCTTTCGCCGAGTGCGCCCGAGGTCGGTGCGGAGGAGGTGGCGACCCCGCTGCTGGACGACGGACTCTCCCTGGCCGACGGGGGAGCGGTGTTCCACGGCCGGATCTCCGTCGCCCGACAGCCCTGGGCCGCCGACCACCGGGTCCTGGGCCGGGTGATGGTGCCCGGCACCGCGATCGTGGACCTGGTCGCCCGAGCGGGAGCGCGCGTCGGTGCCGACGTCGTCACGGACCTGGTGTTGGAGGCGCCCCTGACACTGGGGCGTGAGGGGACGGCGGAGCTACAGGTCCTCGTCGCCGCCCAGGACGGGCGAGGGCACCGTGAGGTCAACGTGTACGCGCGAGGTGGGGCGACCATGGACCAGCCCTGGATCCGTTACGCCTCCGGTGCCGTCGCCGGCGTGCGGACCCCCGCGGGCACCCCCGAGAACACGGAACCGGGTTCGACCGTCCCGCCCACCTCCGGTACCGAGCGGATCCCGGTCGACTACGCCGACCTGAGCGTTCGGGGTTACGGATACGGTCCGGCGTTCCGCGGACTGAAGTCGGTGCGCGAATACGCGGACGAACTCTTCGTCGAGGTCGAACTGCCGGAGCGGGTCGCCACGGACGAGACGTTCCACGCGCTTCACCCGGCCCTGATGGACGCCGTCCTCCACGCGGTGCTACCGGGAGGCGGCGGAGAGGGCCACCACGGACCCGTGGTGCCCTTCGCCTGGAGCGGCATTCGGCTGAGCGCCGTCGAGGGAGGGGAGATGCCCCGCACGCTGAGGGCACGGCTCTCCCCGTTGGGCGGGGACCGCTACCGGCTCCTGGCCACCGACGCCGGGGGCGAAACGCTCTGGTCCGTCGATGAACTGACCCTGAGGCCCTTGGGCCGGGACGCTCTGCCCGAACCGGAACCGGGCGAACTTCCCGAACTGTACGAGCTCCACTGGGAGAGGGTCGAACCTCCGGAACCCCGGGTCGAGGAGACCGGTACCCTTCCCGCCCTGGCGGACCTGGATCCCGAGGCGCCGGTGCCCGCGCTGGTCTGCGCCGAGCTGCCCGCCTCCGTGGTCTACGCCGAGGGCGACACCCTGCCCGACGCGGTACGGCAGGGGCTGGAGTCGGCCCTGGAATCGGTCCGCGCGTGGCTGGCGGACGAGCGTACGGCCGACTCTCGGCTGGCCCTGATCACCTGGCGCGCGGTCGCCGTCGAAACCGGGGAACCGCTCCCCGGGCTCGCCGCCGGTCCGGTCTGGGGACTGTTCCGCGCGGCCCAGCGCGAACATCCCGGCCGCTTGGTGCTGTTGGACTCCGACGGTGCCGAGGAGTCCCACGCGGTCCTGCCCGCGGCGCTCGAACTCGACGAACCACAGATCGCCCTGCGTTCGGGCACCGTCCTGGTCCCACGTCTGCGGAGGCCCTCGACCGAGGCGACGGACCTGGTGGTGCCCTCCACCCGGGTGTGGCGGATGGACACTCGACACCCCGGTTCCCTGGATTCGGTGGAAGCACTGCCCGCACCGGAGGCCCGTGACACGCCGGCTCCGCGCGAGGTCCGGGTCTCCGTTCGGGCCGCCGGCGTCAACTTCCGGGACGTCGTGGTCGCGCTGGGCCTGGTCGAGGGCGAGACCGGGATCGGCATCGAGGGTGCGGGAATCGTCCTGGAGACGGGCTCCGAGGTGACGGACCTGGCCCCCGGTGACCGGGTGGCGGGGATGTTCGATGGTGCCTTCGGCCCCTTCGCCGTGGCGGACCGGGCACGTCTGGCCCGCATGCCCGAGGGTTGGACCTTCGAGCAGGCGGCCTCGGTGCCGGTGGCCTTCCTGAGCGCCTACCACGGCCTGGTGGACCTGGCCGCGGTACGCCCCGGTGAGAGCGTGCTCGTGCACGCGGCGGCCGGGGGAGTGGGTACCGCCGCCGTCCAACTCGCCCAGCACATGGGCGCCAAGGTGTTCGGCACCGCCAGCCCGCACAAGTGGCCCGGACTGGCCGCCTATGGCCTCCCGATGGAACGGCTGGCCTCGTCCCGCACGCTGGAGTTCGAGGGCCGGTTGAGGGAAGCCAACGACGGCCGAGGCATCGACGTGGTCCTCAACTCACTTTCCGGCGAGTTCGTGGACGCCTCACTGCGCCTCCTGCGCTCGCCCGGCGACGGCGCGGGACCGGGCGGCCGGTTCGTGGAGATGGGCAAGACCGACATCCGTGACGTCGACGAGGTGGCCGCCGACCATCCGGGCCGTACCTACGAGGCCTTCAGCCTGCCGGACGTGGATCCCGAACGGATCGGCCGGATGCTCGTGCGGGTGATGGAGCTGTTCGAGGAGGGGGCCCTGCGTCCCCTGCCCACCACCGTGTACGAGGTCGGAGAGGTCCAGGAGGCCTTCCGCGCGCTCCAGCGCGGCGAGACCGTCGGCAAGGTGGTCCTCAAGATCCCCGCACCCTTCCCCCAGGAGGGCACGACCCTGATCACCGGTGGCACCGGCGGGCTCGGCCACCGTCTGGCGCACCACCTGGTCACCGCCTACGGCGTTCGGAACCTGTTGCTGCTCGGCCGTCGCGGCGCGGACACCCCCGGACAGGCGGAGCGGACCGCCCAGCTGGAGGCGTTCGGCGCCCAGGTGGAGGTCGTCGCCTGTGACGCGGCCGACCGCGAGGAACTGCGGAGTGTCCTGGCGGCGGTGCCGCAGGACCGTCCGCTGCGCGCGGTGGTCCACGCCGCGGGAACCCTCGACGACGCCACCGTCGCCTCCCTGACCCCGGAGCAATTGCACACCGTCCTTCGCCCCAAGGTCGACGCCGCGTGGAACCTGCACGAACTCACCGACGACCTGTCGTCCTTCGTCCTGTTCTCCTCGGCGGTGGGTGTCCTGGGCAACCCCGGGCAGGCGAACTACGCGGCGGCCAACTCCTTCTGTGACGCGTTGGCACACCTGCGGCGCGGGGACGGCCTTCCCGCCGTCTCGCTGTCGTGGGGGCTGTGGGCCGGTGGCGGTGGTATGACCGGCCACCTGGAGGAGTCCGACCTGGACGTGCTCGGCCGGAGCGGTCTGTTGCCGATGCGGCCCGACGCGGCGCTCGACCTGTTCGACACCGTGCTCTCCCGGAACCCGGTCCACGCGGTCCCCGCGTGGCTCACCCCGGCCACCGGAGTCAGTGTGCTCCGAGGGCTCCTGCCCGAACCCGGCGCGGAGCGTGCCTTGCCCGCCACACCCACCGCCTCCGGTTCCACCGGTGGCGCGGGGGACACGGGTGATCCGGCCGCGCGCTTCGCCGCCATGGACGAGGACGAGCGGTCCCGTGCCCTGTTGGCGGAGGTCCGCGCGCACACCGCCGTGGTCCTGGGACACCGGGCCGGTTCGGCGTCCAAGGTGGACCCCGACCGCCCCTTCACCGAACAGGGCACGGACTCGCTGACCAGCGTGGAGCTGCGCAACCGGCTCAGCAGCGCCATCGGGGTGCGGATCCCGGCCACCGCCGTCTTCGACCACCCCACCCCCCGGGCGCTGGCACGGTTGCTCGACGGTCTCCTGGCTCGGGAACCCGAGGCCGCGACCGAGCGCGTGGGCCGACACCGGACCGACACACCTCGTACGGAGACCGGCGACGAGGACGACATCGACGAGATGGGCGTCGACGAACTGGTGGACCTCGCCCTGCGGGGCCCGAGCGTTTGACGAGGAGCTTGAGTTGAGCAGCGAAAGCGAACGCCTGGTCGCGGCGCTCCGGAACACGATGAAGGAGAACTCCCGGCTCCGCGCCGAGCTGGAGAGTGAACCCGAACCGATCGCGATCGTGGGAACGGGATGCCGGCTGCCGGGTGGTGTGGACACCCCCGAACAGTTGTGGGAGATGGTCTTCGAGGGACGGGAGGCGGTCGGTCCCCTCCCCGACGACCGTGGATGGGACCTGACGGGACTCCTGGCCCAGGGGGAGAACGGCCGACTCGTCGACATGGACCGGGGATCCTTCCTACGGGACGTCTTCGACTTCGACCCGGCCTTCTTCGGTATCTCGCCCCGTGAGGCCGAGGCGATGGAACCCCAACAGCGCCTCCTGCTCGAACTGGCCTGGGAGACGCTCGAACGGGCGGGGATCGCCCCGACCTCCCTGGCCGGCAGTGAGACCGGTGTCTACGTCGGGCTCGTCCAACAGGAGTACGGGCCGCCGGTGCACCGGAGCACGGCGGACGGCGTCACCCTCACGGGGGTGTCGTCGAGCGTCGCCTCCGGCCGTATCTCCTACTGCCTGGGACTGACCGGCCCCGCGCTGACGGTGGACACCGCCTGTTCCTCCTCGTTGGTCTCCATGCTCCTGGCCGTGCGCGCCCTTCGTGGGGGCGAGTGCTCACTGGCCCTGGCCGGTGGCGCCACGGTCATGTCGACCCCCGGAACCCTCACCGAGTTCACCCGCCTGCGCGGGGTGGCCCCCGACGGGCGCTCCAAGGCCTTCGGTCGGGACGCCGACGGAGCCGCCTTCTCGGAGGGGGCGGGGATGGTGGTGCTGGAACGCCTGTCCGACGCCCGACGCAACGGTCACCGCGTCCTGGCGGTCGTTCGGGGCGGCGCGGTCAACCAGGACGGGGCCTCCAACGGGCTCACCGCCCCCAACGGCCCCTCCCAGACCCGGGTGATCGGCCGGGCGCTCGCCGACGCCGGGCTGACCCCCGCCGACGTCGACCTGGTGGAGGCCCACGGCACCGGGACCACCCTGGGCGACCCCATCGAGGCTCAGGCGTTGATCGACGCCTACGGCCGGGGACGTTCCGAGGACCATCCGCTCTGGTTGGGTTCGCTCAAGTCCAACATCGGGCACCCGCAGGCCGCCGCCGGGGTGGCCGGGGTCGTCAAGACCGTAGAGGCCCTGCGGCACGGGATCATGCCGCCCACCCTGCACGCGGACGAACCCAGCACCTACGTGGACTGGGACGGAGGTGTCCGGCTGCTCCAGGAGACCCGTCCCTGGGCGGACACCGGCCGGCCGCGCAGGGCGGCGGTCTCCTCGTTCGGGATGAGCGGGACCAACGCCCACCTGATCCTGGAACAGGCTCCGGACGCCGACCCACGGGACGTCCCCGCGCGGCCGGTCTCGGTGGCGGGGGCCGCCGCATGGCCCCTGTCCGCACGCACCCCCGAGGCGCTCACCGCCCAGGCCGCGCGCCTGCGCGAACACGTCCAGGACCACCCCGACCTCCTTCCGTCCGATGTCGGGCACGCCCTGGCCACCACGCGCTCGGCCCTCGAACACCGGGCCGTGGTCGTGGGACGCGACCGTGACGAACTCCTGACCGCGCTGACCTCCCTGGAGGCGGGAACGCCGGGGGCCACCGTGGCCACCGGCCGGGCCCGCCCGGACCGCCGCCCCGTACTGGTCTTCCCCGGCCAGGGCGGCCAGTGGGAAGGCATGGCCGTCGAGCTTCTGGACGCCTCCGCCGAGTTCGCCCGGCACGTCGACGCCTGTGAACGGGCGCTGGAACCCCACGTCGGTTGGCGGCTCACCGACGTCCTTCGAGGCGTGCGGGGCGCACCCGCACTGGACCGCGTGGACGTGGTGCAGCCCGCGCTGTGGGCGGTCATGGTCTCCCTGGCCCGCCTGTGGATGGCGCACGGCCTGGTCCCGGCCGCCGTGGTGGGCCACTCACAGGGGGAGGTCGCCGCCGCGCACATCGCGGGTGCCCTCGGCCTGGAGGACGCCGCGAAGGTGGTGTCCCTGCGCAGCCGGGCCGTGCTCGAACTCGCCGGCACCGGGGCGATGGCCTCGGTGGCGAGCCCCGCCAAGGCCGTGCTCGACCGCCTCGGCCCCTGGGCGGGGCGGGTCCACGTGGCCACGGTCAACAGTCCTTCGAGCACCGTCATCGCCGGTGAACCCGACGCGGTGGCCCAGGTGGTCCAGGGGTGTGAGGCCGAAGGCGTCCGGGCCCGGATGATCGCCGTCGACTACGCGTCGCACACACCGTTCGTGGACGTCCTGCGGGATCGGATCCAGGGTGAACTGTCCGGGATCGTTCCGACCAGACCGCAGATCCCCCTGTACTCCACCCTGACCGGTGAACTCCTGGACGGACGACCGTTGGACGCCGCCCACTGGTTCCAGGGCCTGCGCGAACCCGTGCGTTTCGCCGAGGCCACCGAGGCCCTGATCACCGCCGGACACGACGTGTTCGTCGAGGTCGGACCGCACCCGGTGCTCACCCCGGCCGTTCAGGAGACAGCGGAGGTCGTCGGGGCCGACGACACGGTCGCGCTGGGAACCCTGCGCCGTGACGAGGGTGGCCCGGTCCGCTTCCTGACGGCCCTGGGACAGGCCCACGGCCACGGGGTCGACCTCGACTGGTCCCCACTGTTCGATGTGGACGCCGTCCCGGTGGACCTGCCCACCTACGCCTTCCAAAGACAGCGGTATTGGCGGCCGGGACCGGAGACGCGGGCCGAGGGGCGCTCCTTCGAGAACGCCGTCGGCGACGTCGAGGGCGGTCCCGCCGGCGGCTGGACCTACCGCGAGGAGTGGGTGACCGTTCCGGTGCCCGCCATCGCTTCGGCGAACCCATCGGCCACGGCCACCGACCGGGGCACCTGGCTGTTGGTCGGCTCCCGGAGCGGGCCGGCGATCCAGGGCTGCGTCGCGGCCCTGGAGGCGGACGGTCACGGCATCCGCGTCGTCGACCTCCCCCACGACGCCGGGCGGGATTCGGTGTCCGCACTGCTCGACACCGCCCGGGACGGGGCGGGGAACATCGCCGGCGTCCTGCTGACCACCGCCCTGGACACCGCCCCCGACGAGGTCCGGCCCCCGTCCACCGACCCCGCCCACAAGGACGCCCTTCTCACCCTCCAGGCCATGCTCGACACGGGGATCGACGCCCCGCTGTGGTGCCTGACCAGTGGCGCGGTCGACAGCGGAACCGGCGTGAACGATCCCGCCGCCGCGCTGCTGTGGGGCCTGGGCCGTGTCGCGGCCCAGGAGCACACCGACCATTGGGGCGGTCTGGTCGACCTCCCCGACCCCGACGACCCGGAGAGCGGAACCGTCCTGGCCGCGATCCTGACCGGCCGGGTCGCGGCGGGTGAGGACCAACTCGCGGTGCGCGGACCCGCCGTGCTGGCGCGACGACTCGCCAGAGCACCGCTCGGAGGGGACGGGGTCCGGGACTGGAAGCCGTCGGGCACGGTTCTGGTCACCGGCGGCACCGGAGGGCTCGGGGCGCACACCGCGCGCCGGCTCGCCGAACTGGGGGCCGAGCACCTCCTCCTGCTCAGCCGCCGCGGACCCCGGGCCCCCGGGGCCGAGGAACTGACGGCCGACCTCCGTGCGGCCGGGGCCCGGGTCACGCTCGTGGCCTGCGACGTCGGGGATCGCGCCGAACTCGCCCAAGCCCTCGCCGATGTTCCCGAGGACCTCCCGCTCACGGCCGTGTTCCACACCGCCGCCGAGTTGGACGACGGCGCCGTGGCCGACCTCGACCCGGTCGACATCGCCCGGGTCCTGCGGGCCAAGGCGGACGGAGCCGTGCATCTGCACGCGCTCACCAGAGGGCTGGACCTTTCGGCGTTCGTGTTGTTCTCGTCGGTGGGCGCCGTGTTCGGTGTGACCGGCCAGGGCAACTACGCCCCCGGCAACGTCTTCTGTGAATCCTTCGCCCACTACCGCCGCTCCCTGGGACTACCCGCCACGTCGATCGCGTGGGGTGCCTGGGAGGGTGCGGGGATGGCCGGTCGCGAGGCCGTGGCCGGGCTGTTGCGCCGACACGGCCTGCCGACCATGAAACCGGAACCGGCGCTGGAGGGGTTGCGGCGCGCCCTGGACCACGACCAGACGGCGTTGGCCGTCGCCGACGTCGACTGGCCGCGCTTCCGGGTGGCCTTCACCGCCAACCGGCCCAGCCCACTGATCGGCGACCTCCACCCGGCCGGGGTCATGGGGACCACCGCGTCCACCACCCCGCCCACGGAGGGAGCGACCCTGCGGGACCGACTCTCCGGAGCGGGGCGCGGCGAACGGGTCCGCGCGCTCACCGAGCACGTGTGCGAACACGTGGCGGCCATCCTCGGGTACCGGTCGGCGGACGACGTCCCGTCCGACCGGGGCCTGAAGGACCTCGGGATGGACTCGGTCACGGCGGTGGAACTGCGCAACCGGCTCTCCGCGCTCACCGGAGTCCGCCTGCCCTCCGCCGTCGCCTTCGACCACCCCACCTGTGAGGCGCTGGCCCGGCACGTCGAGGAACGCGTGTTCGGCAGCGCGGAACAGATCGTCCTGGAACGTCTCGACGGTCTCACCGCCGCCCTCGACGAGTACGAGGGCGAACGGGGAGCCCTGGTCGCCGAGCGACTCCGAGCCCTGTTGGGCCGACTGGACCCGGGGGTGTCGAATCGGCCGGAGTCCGGTCCCGAGGACTCCGACCTGGCCACGGCCTCCAAGGAAGAGCTCTTCGCGCTCATCGACGAGACCCTGGGCGACTGATCCCGGCCGACGCCCAGGGCCAAGGACCGAACGACCACAGCCAAGACCCCGGCACCGCGCGCGGTGCCGCGAAGTGAAGCGGTGAGGCACGCCCATGACCGACGACGCACAGGTTCTCGACTACCTCAAACGGGTCACCACCGATCTGCGACGCACCCGCGCCGAACTCGCGCGGCTGCGTGAACGCGACAGCGAGCCCATCGCGATCGTGGGCATGGGCTGCCGTCTGCCCGGAGGGGTGGACGGCCCCGAAGAACTCTGGAACCTGCTGGCACAGGGGGCCGACGCCATCGGCGACCTGCCCGAGGACCGGGGATGGGACGTCGAGGACATGCGAGGCCGCCCGGGCATGTCCGCGGGCGGCGGGTTCCTCGACGACGTGGCCGGGTTCGACGCCGGGTTCTTCGGGATCTCCCCGCGCGAGGCCGAGGCGATGGATCCCCAACAGCGGCTCATGCTGGAGGTCACCTGGGAGTCCCTCGAACGCGCCGGGATCGACCCCGCGGCCCTGGCCGAGACGTCCACCGGGGTCTTCACCGGGATCAGCACGACCGACTACGCCCGCACCACCACCTCCGGCAGGGTGCCCATGCCTGAAGGGGCCGTGGGCTACCTGATGACCGGCGTCGCCGCCAGCGTGGCCTCGGGGAGGATCGCCTACACCCTGGGGTTGCGGGGCCCCGCGCTGACCGTCGACACCGCGTGCTCCTCCTCCCTGACGGCCGTCCAACTCGCCGTGCGGTCCCTGCGCCAGGGCGAGTGCTCACTGGCGCTGGCGGGCGGCGCCACCGTGATGTCGAGTCCCTCGCTCTTCGCGGAGTCCGCCAAACAGGGCGTGCTCTCCCAGGACGGTCGCTGCAAGGCCTTCGGTGCCGGGGCGGACGGCACCGGGTTCGGTGAGGGCGCCGCGGCCCTGGTCCTGGAGCGGCTCTCCGACGCCGAACGCAACGGCCACCGCGTCCTGGCGGTGGTTCGGGGCGGCGCGGTCAACCAGGATGGCGCCTCCAGCGGACTGACCGCCCCCAACGGCCCCGCGCAGACCCGGGTGCTCCGGGCGGCGCTGACCGACGCCGGGCTGACCCCCGACGACATCGACGCCGTGGAGGCGCACGGAACCGGCACCGAACTCGGTGACCCGATCGAGGCCGACGCCCTCTTGGACGTGTTCGGCGGTAGGTCGGGCGGGGATCCCCTCTGGCTGGGGTCGGTCAAGTCGAACCTGGGCCACACCCAGGCGGCGGCCGGCGCAGTCGGGATCATCAAGATGGTGCTGGCCCTGGGTCACGAACGACTTCCCAGGACGCTGCACGCCGATCGCCCCTCGACCCTGGTCGACTGGGAATCGGGCGGTGTGCGGCCGTTGTCCGAGGCGCGGGACTGGCCGCGCGGCGAACGACCGCGCCGCGCGGGTGTGTCCTCCTTCGGCATCAGCGGGACCAACGTCCACCTCGTGCTGGAGGAGGCCCCCGAACCCGCCGCCGAGGCCTCGCAGGCCCCGGAAACCGCCGGGCCACTGGTCGAGGGGCGCACCGTCTGGTCGCTGTCCGCCCGCGACCGGGCCGCGCTCACGGCCCAGGCCGACCGTCTCGCCGATCGGCTGACCGACCACCCCGGTGGTGCCCCCTCCGCCGGCGACGTCGCCCGCTCGCTGGCCACCACCCGCGGCCGTTTCGCCCGGCGCGCGGCCGTTGTCGGCGCCGACACCGAGGTCCTCACCGACCGGCTGCGGTCCCTGGCGCGAGGCGAGGACACCGAAGGTCTGGTCACCGGTGAGGTCCACCGGCCCGGACGCTCGGAGAAGCCGGTCTTCGTCTTCCCCGGTCAAGGCGGTCAGTGGGCGGGCATGGCCAAGGGCCTCATGGCGCACTCCCCGGTCTTCGCCGAGTCCGTGGCCGAGTGCGAACGGGCCCTGGCCCCTCTCGTGGACTGGTCGCTGTCGGCGGTCCTGCGACAGGAACCCCACGCTCCGCCCTTCATGGGGCAGGACGCGCCGGCGGACGTCGTGCAACCGGCCCTCTGGGCGGTCCTGGTGTCCCTGGCCCGGCTGTGGCGCGCCGCGGGGGTCGAACCCTCCGCCGTGGTCGGTCAATCCCAAGGAGAGGTGGCCGCCGCCTGTGTGGCCGGGATCCTCTCCCTGGAGGACGGTGCGCGGGTGGTGGTCACCCGCAGCCGTGTGCTGGGCAAGGTCGCGGGGGAGGGCGGCATCGCCGTGGTCGGGCTCGGCGCGGCCGAGGTCGCCGGTCTGATCGAAGGCCAAGGTGACCGGATCGTCCTCGCGGGCGCCAACGGACCGGATACCAGCACGGTCGCCGGTGCCGCCGAGGTCATCGACGTGTTCGTGGCGGCCCGTGAGAGGGACGGGACCTTCGTGCGAAGGATCCCGGTCGACTACACCTCGCACTGCTTCCTCATGGACCGGGTCGAGGAGGAGTTCCGGGCCGGTCTGGTCGACCTGCGCCCCCGCCCGGGCACCGTACCGTTCCACTCCACCGTGGCCCCCTCGCCCACCTGGCGACCGGGGGACGAGCCGCCGACGGAGCCCGTGGACGGGAGCACGCTCGACGCCGACCACTGGTACCGGAACCTGCGCCACGGGGTGCTCCTCGAACCGGTGATCCGTCGACTGGCCACCGCCGGGCACGCGTTCGTCGAGGTCGGAGCGCACCCGGTGTTGTCGATGCCGTTGCGGCGGACCCTGGAGGCCGCCGGTGTCGCCGACCGCCCCGTGGTGCACACCCTGCGCCGGGACGAGGACACCGGCGACCGCTTCCTCACGGCGCTGGCCGAGGCGCACTGCCAAGGAATCACCGTCGACTGGGAACGGGTCCTGGGCGCCGGCGCGAACGACGTCGAACTGCCGACCTACCCCTTCCAACGACGCCGATACTGGCTGGAGGAGCCCGAGCTCGCCGGTGATCCCTCATCGGTCGGCCTCACCCCCGCCGACCACCCGCTGATCGGCGCCTGGACGCCGATCGGTGCGAGCGGACAGACTCTCTTCACCGGCCGACTCGACACCGCGCGGGCGCCCTGGCTGACCGAACACGCGGTGTCCGGTCGGGTGATCCTGCCCGGAACCGCCACGTTGGAACTGCTCCTGACCGTCGGACGGGTCTGCGACCGTCCCGAGATCGCCGAGCTGACCCTGAGCGCACCACTGGAGATCGACCCCGACGGTCCCGGGACGCCCTTCCAGGTCATCGTGGAGGCCCCCGACCTGCGCGGGGCGCGCGACTTCCGGCTGCTCTCGTCCTCCCCCGACGGAGAACACTGGACCGAGCACGCCGAGGGACGGCTGGTCCCGGCCGCACGGACCCCCGCGCCGGCCCCCGTGCCGTTCGCCCCCGGCACCACCGAACTCGCGATGGCCGACACCTATGCCCTGTTCGAGGCCCGCGGCATCGAGTACGGTCCCGCCTTCCAGGGCCTGCGCGCGGTCCGCGCCGACGGAACCCGCACCTGGGCCGAGGCCGGACCGGACACCCTGCCCACTGACGCCGAGGCGATGACCGGCCCGCACCCGGTCCTGCTCGACGCCGGACTCCAGTCCCTGCTCCTGCGTGAGACGGACACCGACGAGGCGCCCCGACTGCTGATGCCCTTCGGCTGGAGCGGGGTACGACTGCATCGGTCCGACACCCCCGAACGGGTCCGGGTGCGGCTCACCCGGACCGGGGACGACACCTACGAGGTCCTGCTCACCGACCCCGAGGACGCGCCCGTCCTGAGCATCGCCGCCCTCTCCGTCCGGGAGGCCGCACCGATGACCGGAGCGGACCAGGACGCGCTCTTCCACCAGGAGTGGGAGGAACTCACAGAACCGGGCGAGGGCGCCGTGCCCGACCCGACGACCTGGGCCGCGGTGGGCACCGTGCCCGGGATCGATCGTCGTCCCCAGGAGGGCGACGAGGCGCCCGCCGTGATCGTGCTCGCGCCCGAGGGACCCGCGGGCGCCGACCCCGAACACGCCCTCGAACGGTTGTCCGCCGTACTGGGCCCGATCCGCGACCGGGTGGAGGCCGACCGCTACGCCGCCACCCGTTTCGTGGTGCTCACCCGGGGAGCCGTGAGCCTGCCGGGGGACACCGACCTGCCCGTCGACCCGTCCGCCGCGGCGCTGTGGGGACTCATCGCCTCCGCCGAGACCGAGAACCCCGGCCGCTTCCTGCTGCTGGACGCCGACCACGCCGACCCGGAACTGGTCGCCGCCGCGCTGCGCACGGCGGAACCGCGAGTGGCCGCCAGGGGCGGTCGGCTCCACGCCCCGCGCCTGGCCCGCACCCGCTCCGAGGCCGACATCGGTACCGTTCCGCCCGCCCGCGGCCCGGGCTGGCGTCTGGACACCGACGGTCACGGCATCCTCGACGGACTTACCTACGTGCCCGTGGCCCAACGCCCGCTCGCACCCCATGAGGTGCGTGTCGCCGTCCGCGCCGCGGGGCTGAACTTCCGCGACGTCCTGATGACCGTGGGCATGTACCCCGAACCGGGCGACATCGGCAACGAGGGCTCCGGCGTGGTGCTGGAGGTCGGAGAGGCCACCGAAGGCCTGAAGCCGGGCGATCGGGTGATGGGGCTCTTCCCCGGCGCCTTCGGCCCGGTCGCGGTGGCCGACCACCGGTACCTGGCCAAGGTCCCCCAAGGGTGGGACCACGCGGAGGCGGCCGCCATCCCCGCCGTCTACCTCACCGCCTACCTCGCCCTGGTGGAGGAGGCCGGCCTGCGCGCCGGTGAGACCGTCCTCATCCACTCCGCCGCGGGCGGGGTGGGTCAGGCGGCACTCGGCCTGGCCCGGCACCTCGGTGCCCGCGTGCTCGCCACGGCAAGCCCCGAGAAATGGGACCTGCTCCGAGGGTCCGGTCTGGGCGAGGACGAGATCGCGCACTCGCGTGAACTCGGGTTCGAGGAGTGCTTCCGCGCGAGCGCCGGCACCGTGGACGTGGTCCTCAACTCCCTCACCGGGGACGCGATCACAGCGTCCCTGCGGCTACTCGGCGAGGGCGGCCGGTTCATGGAACTGGGCCGTAACGAACTGCTCGGAACGGGCGACGTCCCCGAAGGCGTCACCTACCGGGCCTTCAACGTCCTGGAATCGGGGCCGGAGCCGATCCGGCGCGCCTTCGCCGCACTCCTGCCGCTCCTCGCGGACGGCACCCTGCCCCGTGGCCCCCTCAGTCGGTACCCGATCGAGGAGGCGCCCGAGGCGTTCCAGATCATGCAGCGCGGCCACAACGTCGGCAAGGCCGTACTGGAGCTGTCCACTCGCTTGCGCCCCGGTGGAACGGTCCTGATCACCGGGGCCACCGGCCGCCTGGGCAGCCTGGTCGCCCGCCACCTGGTCGTCCGGCATGGCGTGGAGGACCTCCTCCTCATCGGTCGCCAGGGGCCCCGCGCCCCCGGCGCGACCGAACTCGTCGCCGAACTCACCGAGCTCGGGGCCCGCGTCCGGATCGAGGCGTGCGACGTCACCGACACCGACCGTCTGCGGGACCTCCTCACCGAGGTTCCGGTCTCGGCGGTCGTGCACTCGGCCGGCCTGATCGACGACTCCACCTTCACCGGGCTGACCACCGCACGCCTGGACAAGGTGATGGCTCCCAAGGCCGTCGGCGCGTGGAACCTGCACCGTCTCACCGCCCACCTCGACCTGGACGCGTTCGTCCTGTTCTCCTCGGCGGCGGGGGTCTTCGGTAGCGCCGGTCAGGCCGCCTACTCGGCCGCCAACGCCTACCTGGACGCACTCGCCCGGCACCGTCGGGAACAGGGACTGCCGGCCCAGTCGCTGGCCTGGGGGCGCTGGCTGGTGGAGACCCGCGAGTTCGCCGAGATGGACGACGTTTCCGCGAACCGGATGGCCCGCACCTGGGGCGTCCAGGGGATCGGCGACGACGAGGGGTGCGCGCTGTTGGACGCGGCCATGGCCGCCGGCCGCGCCGAACTCGTGCCCTCACCGATCGACCTGGTGGGCCTGCGCACCCGAGCGGTCACCCAAGGGTCCGTGCCGGCGCTGATGCGCGGGCTGGTGCGCGCCCCCGAACGCGCGGCCGGCGACACCGACCGGGTGATCTCCGTGCCGTCCGGGGCCGAGCGCAGGGGGCTGATCACCCGACTGGTCCGTGAACGTGCGGCCGAGATCCTGGGCTACGCGGAGTACGGCGCCCACCAGGAGTTCCCCGAGTCCGGGTTCGACTCGCTGACCGCCGTGGAGCTGCGCAACCACCTCCAGGCGCTCACCGATCTGCGCCTGCCCGCCACCCTGGTGTTCCAGCACTCCACCCCGGTGGCCCTGGCCGAGCACCTCGACCGGGAGATGGGCGGGTCCACCCCGGGAACGGGCACGACCGGGGGGACCCCCGACAGCCTGGTCGGACTCTTCCTGGACGCCTGCGTCGCGAACCGCCCCAAGGAGGCCGTCGACCTGGCCCTGGCCGCCTCGCGCACACGCGCGGTCTTCACCGGGGCCTCACCCTCTGCCGCCACCACCCTGGCCACGGGACCCGAGGAACCCGTCCTGATCTGCCACCCGTCCCTGGTCATGACCTCCGGCCCGCACGAGTTCGCCCGATTCGCCGGCCGGTGGCAGGGACGCCGTGGAGTCCACGTGCTCTCCGCTCCGGGGTACCTGGAGGGCGAGGAACTACCCGCGGACCTGGACACCTTCGTGCGCTCCCAGGCCGACCAGGCGCTCGCCGTGGCCGCCGGTCGTCCGTTCGTCCTGGTCGGTCGTTCCTCGGGTGGTTGGACGGCACACGCCGTCGCCGAGGAACTCGCCGCCAGGGGGACCCCGCCCGCGAAGGCCGTCCTACTCGACACGGTGGTGCCCGGCGACGACGAACTCCTGCCCATGGTGACGGAGTTCGTCACCGAGCGCGCCAACGAGTTCGAGCTGATGGACACCGCCCGACTGACCGCGATGGGCGCCTACCTCGACCTGTTCTCCTCGTGGCGGCCCTCGTCGTGGCGGGGCCCGACGGTGCAGGTGCGTCCGATCGAAGCGGTGGTCACCGCCGGCGGCGCCAAACTCGGCCTGGACTGGAGTTGGCCCACCGCGCACGACCGGTTCGAGGTGCCGGGGGACCACTTCACCATGATGGAGGAACACGCCCCCCGGACCGCCGAAGCGGTGGACCGGAGCATCGCCGAGTGATCTCTTCGTCGACGCGGTCGCGGTGGATCCACCGCGACCGCGTTACCCTCCACGTCCTGGACACCGGTACCGAGGGACCACCGGTCGTGCTGCTCCACGGCCTGGCCGGCAACGCCCGAGAGTTCCTCCCGACCGCTCACGCCCTCGCACCTGACTTCCGGGTCCTCATGGTGGATCAACGCGGCCACGGCCGTAGCACCCGCCTGCCCGAGGACACCTCCCGGGAAGCGTTCGTCGCGGACATCGTCACCGTCATCGAGGAACTCGCCGAGGGGCCCGTGCACCTGGTGGGCCAATCCATGGGCGCCCACACCGCGATGCTGACCGCGAGCGCCCGCCCCGACCTCGTGGACCGGCTCACCATGCTGGAGGGACACCCCGGGGGAGACGGCCCCGAGACCGCGCCCCGCATCGGCGCGTACTTCGCCTCCTGGCCCACCCCGTTCCCCGACCGGGACGCGGCCCGCGCCCACCTCGGCCGCCACGATCTCACCGAGGTCTGGGTCGCCGATCTGGAGGAGACCCCCGAGGGATTCGTGCCCCGCTTCGACCCCGCGGTCCTGGAAGCGATCATGGTCGGCCTCCGCCGACCGCGATGGTCCGAATGGGAGAACCTGCAGGTCCCGACCCTCGCCGTCTTCGGCGACCTCGGCATGTTCAGCGACGCTCAGCAGCGGAGTCTGCTCGACCGTCGTCCCACCACCCGCCTCGTAGAGATGGAGGACACATTTCACGACCCTCACTTGAACGACCCTCGGCAGTGGAATCGCATTCTCCACCAATGGCTGACTCGTCCTCTCTGATCGGCGGCGGAACAATCCGTCTCGTCGGGGCGTTGGCGAGTGTGGTGCGCCCGGGACCCCGACCCGGCAGCCGCCCGCACCCCGCACCGACCCGGCCGGCCACGCCCGGTAAAACCGGTTGCGGGCCCTTCTAACCTTGAGTACTGATGAGCACCACCACGCCCGCGCACGCGCGCAAGCCCTCCTCCGACGCGGATCCGCTCCGCGCCCGGTTGCGCGGCCTCATGCCCGCCGACCGCCATCGGCTCCGCCGCCGCATCGACGGCCTCGCCAAGATCGGTGACGAGCGTCGCCGCGCCTCGGTGCGCGACCAGGTCGTCAAGGACGTCGAACGCGCCGAGACGCGCGTGGAACTGCGCCGTGAGGCCGTCCCCGAACTCTCCTATCCCGAAGAACTCCCGGTCAGCGCCAAGCGCGACGACATCTCCGCGGCCATCCGCGACAACCAGGTCGTCATCGTCGCCGGTGAGACGGGTTCGGGTAAGACCACCCAGCTGCCCAAGATCTGCATGGAGCTGGGTCGCGGCGTCATGGGCACCATCGGCCACACCCAGCCGCGCCGGCTCGCCGCTCGCACGGTCGCCGAGCGCGTCGCTGACGAGATCGGCACCCCCCTGGGGGAGACGGTCGGCTACAAGGTCCGTTTCACCGATTCCTCCGGTGACAACACCCTGGTCAAGCTGATGACCGACGGTATCCTGCTGGCCGAGATCCAGCACGACCGGATGCTGCGCCAGTACGACACGCTCATCATCGACGAGGCGCACGAACGCAGCCTCAACGTCGACTTCCTGCTCGGATACCTCAGGCAGCTGCTGCCCAAGCGGCCCGACCTGAAGGTCATCATCACCTCGGCCACCATCGACCCCGAGCGTTTCTCCCGTCACTTCGACGACGCCCCCATCATCGAGGTGTCCGGACGCACCTACCCGGTGGAGGTGCGCTACCGGCCCATCACCGACGAGATCCTCGACCCGGAGGAGAAGAACCCGGGCGGGGGCACCGACAAGGACCAGACCCAGGCCATCCTGGAGGCCGTCGACGAGCTCTCCCGCGAGGACCCCGGCGACGTCCTCGTCTTCCTCAGCGGCGAACGCGAGATCCGCGACACCGCCGAGGCCCTGGAGAAGAAGAAACTCCGCGGCACCGAGGTCCTTCCGCTCTACGCCCGCCTGTCGGTGGCCGAACAGAAACGTGTGTGGTCCCGGCATGGTGGCCGCCGCATCGTGCTCGCCACCAACGTCGCCGAGACGTCCCTGACGGTGCCCGGCATCAAGTACGTGATCGACCCCGGCACCGCCCGCATCTCCCGCTACTCGCACCGCACCAAGGTGCAACGCCTGCCCATCGAGGCGGTCTCGCAGGCCTCCGCCAACCAGCGCAAGGGTCGTTGTGGCCGTGTCTCGGAGGGCATCTGTATCCGGCTGTACTCCGAAGAGGACTTCCTGTCCCGCCCCGAGTACACCGACCCCGAGATCCTGCGCACCAACCTGGCCTCGGTCATCCTGCAGATGGCCGCCCTGGGACTGGGCGACGTCGCCGCGTTCCCGTTCGTGGACGGCCCCGACCACCGCCAGATCAAGGACGGCGTCAACCTCCTCACCGAGCTGGGCGCCCTGCACCCCGAGCCCAAGGACGCCAAGGAGAGCCGGCGTCGCCTGACCCCGACCGGCCGCCGCCTGGCCCAGCTGCCCATCGACCCCCGCCTGGGGCGCATGGTCCTGGAGGCCCAGGAACGCGACTGCCTGCCCGAGGTCATGGTGATCACCTCCGCGCTGTCCATCCAGGACCCGCGCGAACGCCCCACGGAGAAACAGCAACAGGCCCAGCAGGCGCACGCCCGGTTCGCCGACAAGGAATCGGACTTCCTGGCCTTCCTCAACCTGTGGAACCACCTGCGCGAGCAGCAGAGGGAACTGTCCGGCAACCGGTTCCGCAAGATGTGCCGCGAGGAGTTCCTCAACTATCTGCGGGTACGCGAGTGGCAGGACATCCACGGCCAGCTCAAGCAGGTCCTGCGGCAGATGGACATCGAGGTGCCGCCGCTGCGCGAGGAGACCGCCGACACCCGCGCCGTCCACATGTCGCTGTTGTCCGGTCTGCTCTCCCACGTGGGCCTCAAGGACCCCGACAAACACGAGTACCTGGGCGGTCGTGGGGCGCGCTTCGCGATCTTCCCCGGTTCGGCCCTGTTCAAGAAGCAACCGCGCTTCGTCATGGCCGCCGAACTGGTCGAGACCTCCAAACTGTGGGGTCGCATGGTCGCCAGGATCGAACCCGAGTGGGCCGAGGAACTGGCCGGCGACATCGTCAAGCGCAGCTACAGCGAACCGCACTGGGAACGCAAGCGCGGCGCCGTCATGGCCTATGAGCGGGTCACCCTGTACGGGGTGCCCATCGTCGTGCAGCGCAAGGTGTCCTACGGTCGGATCGACCCGGAGATGTCCCGGGAGCTGTTCATCCGCCGCGCCCTGGTCGAGGGCGACTGGGAGACCCGCCACCAGTTCTTCCACGACAACCGCAAACTCCTGGACGAGGTCGAGGACCTCGAACACCGGGCCCGCCGCCGCGACATCGTCGTGGACGACGACACCCTGTTCGACTTCTACGACCGTCGCGTGGACTCCTCCGCCGTGTCGGCCGCCCACTTCGACTCCTGGTGGAAGAAGGCCCGCCGCACCGAACCCACGCTCCTCGACTTCACCCGCGATGAGCTCATCAACGACGGCGTGGACGTGGTCAGCGAGGACGACTACCCCGACATCTGGCGTCAGGGGCCCTTCGTCTTCCCGCTCACCTACCAGTTCGAGCCGGGCAGCGACTCCGACGGCGTCACCGCGCACATCCCCGTCAAGTTCCTCAACCAGGTGGAGAACAACGGGTTCGACTGGCAGATCCCCGGACTGCGCGACGAGCTCGTCACGGCGTTGATCCGTTCGCTGCCCAAACCGCTGCGTCGCCACTTCGTGCCGGTGCCCGACAACGCGGCCCGGGCCCGCGGCGCCCTGAACCCCTATGAGGGTTCGCTCACCGAGGCCCTGGCCGCGGAGCTCACCGTCATGGCCTACGGCGAACGCGTCCGGCCCGAGGACTTCCAGCTCGATCGGGTCCCCGACCACCTGCGCATCACCTTCCGTGCCGTGGACGACCGCAAGCGCACACTGGCCGAGTCCAAGGACCTCGAACAGTTGCGCGCCAAGCTCAAGCCGCGGCTGCGCGAGGCGATCGCCACCGAGGCCAAGGGCGTGGAGAAGAAGGGCATCACCTCCTGGGACTTCGGCCCGCTGGAGCAGACCCTGGAACGCAAGGCGCTGGGCCCCAAGGTGAAGGGCTACCCGGCGCTGGTGGACGAGGGCGACAGCGTCGCCATCCGCATCTTCGACACCGACGCCGAACAGCGCTCCGCCATGCGCGCGGGTGTGCGCCGGCTCCTGTTGCTGACGATCCCGTCCCCGGCGACGGCGGTGAGCAAGGGCCTGAACAACCCGGACAAGCTCGCCCTGGCCGACAACCCACACGGTTCGATCAAGAAGATCCTCGCCGACGCCGAGTCCGCCGCCGTCGACCACCTGCTGGTCCGCGAGGGCGGCCCGGTGTGGAACGGCGACGACTTCGCGAAGCTGCGCGATCGCGTGCGCGCCGACCTGGGTGACACCCTCGCCGAGGTCCTGGACAAGGCCGCCCGTGTCCTCGTGCTGTGGCGCAAGGTGTCCAAGAAGGTCAAGGGCTCCACGTCCCTGGCCGTGCTGCCCTCGCTCAACGACGTCCAGGGTCAGCTGGGCGACCTGGTGGGCGATGGCTTCCTCACCAACGCCGGCCTGTCCCGTCTGGACGACGTGCACCGGTACCTGCGCGGTATCGAGTACCGGCTGAACAAGCTGCCCGAGAACCCGCGCCGCGACCAGGTCAACATGTCCAAGGTCGAACAGATGCGCCAGGCCGTGCGGCGGATCCGGGGTGTGCTCAAGGCCGGCCGCGCAGACGACCCGGACGTGGTCGAACTGCGCTGGATGCTGGAGGAGTACCGGGTCAGCCTGTTCGCCCAGGAGCTGCGGACCGCCTACCCGGTCTCGGACAAACGCATCATGAAGGCGATCGAGGCGGTCAAGGCCGCCGACAAGAAGTAGTGGTCACCGGGTGTACCCCCTAAGGGGGCACCCGGTGAGCGCCTACGGGTGGCCGACCCCGGAGGGTGCGCGCAGGCGGGTCTCACGTTCCTCCTTGGCGGCGAAGAAGTCACCGCCCTTGCGCAGCGTGTCGTCCGTGCCCCAGGACTCGTCGGCGCCGACCTTGCGCAGGTGGGGGATGTGCTTACGGCAATGGATGTAGGCCTCCTCGACCTGCACCATCATCCACATCTGCGCCCGTTGGCCCGGGGTCTGCGGTAGGGGCAGGTTCGGGACGTGGGGTCGCAGACGCTCGTCCTCCATGATCTTCACGCGGCCGTTGACGTGCAGGCCGATCCGGTCGCGTTGGAAGTCCATGAACATCAGCCCGATGTGCGGGTTCTCGATCACGTTGCCCGCGCTGGCGAACACACCGTTGCCGCGATACTCCGGATAGACCAGGGTCCACTCGTCGATGACGTGCACGAAACCGGGTGGCCCGGCCCGGAAACTGGAGTCGCACTCACCACGGGCGTCGGCCGTCGCGATGAACAGCATCTCCTGGCGGGCGATGAACTCCCTCATCATCGGGTTGAGGTGGTCCAGCATCTGGTCGCGGTAGAAGCGTTCGGCGCGTTCGGTGCTTCCCATGACCGCCTGTACGTAGTGTTCCCCCTCGGATCCGGGCACGTGGTTGCTACTGCTCTGTGTCATCAACGAGGACCTTCGACGGTGTGCGGTGTACGGGGACGGCGACGCGCGGGTGTGACGTCCGATGCCGTCAGCGTGCCCTGTGGGACGCGGAGTGGGACATGGCGCTCTCGGCCCCGGCCATCATGTGCGCGGTGATCCACTGGTAGACCAGCACCCATGACGAGCTCATCGAGGAGGACCAGGTGGGCGAGACCTCGCTGACGGCGCGGATCAGGGCACGTCCCACGTGGGGGTAGTGCTCGGGTCGCACGCCCAGCTCGCGGTGGTGTTGCAGCCCCAGGTTCCGCAGGTATCCCGCGAGTTCCTCGGGGGTGTCCAGGTGGTGGACCACGGACAGTAGGGCGTCGGCCATGCGTTGCTGCTGCGGTTTGAGGTCGGTGGAGAACATCACCCGCACCTCGGGGACCATGGCGAAGAGGTGGTCGTAGAAGGCCCTCGATAGGCGGGTCGACCCCTCGGGGATATCGGCGCACGATAGACGGACCTGTTCGATGGTCGTCGGATCGGGCAGCGGTACTTCGGATATGGGACGGAGGGCCAATGGGGGTCCTGTTGTTCGGGTGCGGGGTCACGGGTGGTGAGTACGCCGGGCCGGGCGCACCCTCCGAACCGAGGATGAAAAAGTCTCTGACCTAGACCTTCGTGTGCTTTTCGCGACAAAGGTCCCGAAGTGTCCTCATCTTCTATGGTCTCGCGGAATCCGAGAGACTGAATCCGCCGAAAACGCAGAGGACATGGGTTATCGAGAGCGGTTCCGTCCTCCCCGGATCGGTCTTTCGAGGAGGAACTGTAACAGATGCGCTACACAGGGCAGAGGCCTCTTTTTTGTGAACAGTGAATACTTTCGGGACTCAGGTGCGCGCGACCTGGACGCCTCGCGTGAGGTCCGGACCCCGGGGCGTTCACACGGGTTCGGTGCACCGCTCGGTTCGGCCTTCTCCGACCGTGCCCAGGGGCGATACCATGCCGCCGGTGGTATGGACCACATCCCTGCCCCAAGCGACGGAAACGAGGCACCCTGTGGACACACCCCGACGGCTTCTGCTCGTGGGGACCTACACCCCCGACTCCGAACCGCCGGGGGAGGGACAGGGCGTGCACCGGGTCTGGTTCGACCCCCGGACCGGTGAGATGACCGACGACGGGATCGCCGTCCGCACGACCGGCCCCTCCTTCCTCGCCTACCGGCCCGAACCGCCCACGGTGTACGCGGTCAACGAGCGCGCCGAAGGCACCCTCACCGCGTTCCGGCCGCACGGCGACGCCTCCCTCACCGAGATCGGATCGGTGCCCACCGGCGGCGGCTCCCCCTGCCACGTGCGCTACCTGGGCCCGCACCAGGTCGCCGTCACCAACTACGCCAACGGCGTGGTCACCCTCATCACCACCGCGGAGGACGGCACGCCCACCGGCGACACCCTCGAATTCACCCATCAGGGCACCGGCCCCGTCACCGAACGCCAGGAAGGGCCGCACGCGCACAGCAGCGCCGTGGCCCTGGACTCCTTCGAACCCGGCAACCGCTACCTGCTCGCCGCGGACCTCGGCACGGACGAACTGCGCGTCTACCACTACAGCCCGGTCCCCGAACAGCTCACCGAGGAGGCCCCCGAGCCTCGCGAGAACGCCTTCCCCGGCGTGCCCCTGCCACCCGGCACCGGACCCCGCCACATGGTGGTCAACGGCGACCACGTGTACGTCGCCGGTGAGCTCGACTCCCGCGTGCACGTCGTCCGCTGGGACGGGGTGTCCGGCAGCGGCGAACACCTGGGCTCGGTCACCGCCACCGCCCACGAGGCGGCCGGGAAGAACTTCCCCGCCGAGATCGCCCTGCACCGGCTCAAGGTCGAGGGCCGCGAGATCGCCGAGGGCGACGCGTTGCCCCCGACCAGCACCTACGAGGGGCGTGTGTACGTTTCCAACCGGGGCGCAGACGCCATCTCCACGTTCGCGGTCCGGGACGGAGGTGCCCGTCTGGAGCACCTCGCGGACACCCTCGTGGGGGCCTGGCCCCGCCACTTCACCGTGGTCAGAGGCCATCGCGACGAGCCCGACCACCTGGTCGCCGCCGCCCAGAACGGCGATGAGCTGATGTCGTTGCTCATCGACCCCGACACCGGCGTTCCCCAGGACACCGGCCACCGCCTGGCGATCTCGGCCCCCGTCTGCGTCCTGCCCATCCCCCTCAAGCGCATCCGCCGTGCCGAGGCCGGCCAGGCCTGAGAACACGGCCCCGCGCCCCCATGACCCTCGCCGGGCACCGTGTCACTCGGTGGCCGGGGTCCGTTCCGTGGACCAGGGCATGGGGGCGCCGTGTCGCGCCGCCTTGAGCAGCGCGACCGCTCACACCTCGTTGACGGCCCTGCCTCGGTAACCGATGGGGCCCTCGCCGACCCGCTGGTAATAGCCGAGGAAGCCTGTCCGATCCTCCTCGAAGGCGACCGAACCGGAGTTCTCCCGCTGGTCGCGCCAGGTGATCCGCTCCACCGGGGCGTCACCATCCTCGACCATCAGCCGCAGCTCCCCCGAGGTGTGCCAACGCTCGCCCCAGTGCTCTTCGGTGCGGAAGCGGTGCACGGTGGCCTCCTCCGTCCCCTCCGGGTAGGCCAGGCGCTGTTCCAGGTCACCCCGGTACTCGCTCAGCAGGCCATCGGCCGAGCGGTGGTAGCCGTGGAAGTCACCCAGTGCCGACTGGAAGCTGATCGCCGCCTCGGCTCCGTCGGCGTCGCGCCAGGAGAGCTGAGCGATCGGTGCCTTCTCACCCCGGTCGACGTACACCAGCAGCCGCTCGGCGGTTTCCCACTGTTGCTGTGGCCCCTGCGTGGAATGGACCCGCTTGCGGGTGGTGTAGCGAAGCACCGAACGCCGGTCGGCGGCGGCGAGCATCGCGCATACCGAGCGGTCTCGTTCGTCGATGGAGTCGACGCTGATCCGGTACAGCCACAGCATCGTTCGGGCGTCCGCGCCGTTGTGCACGGTCACCACGTTGGGGCCATCCGTTCGCAGCCACCCGCCGGGAACCGCGAAGTCGAGGTCCTGGGGCAGGTCGCCGCCGCCGGGGATGGTCAGGCGCGAGGCCACCGGTTCGCCGTTGACCAGCACGGTCAGCGGGGCATGCCCCGGGGAGCCTCCGCTCTTGGAGACGAGCGCGGTCACCCGCAGGACGCCTTCCACGATCACTTTGTCCAGGTAGAAGGTGAGATCGACGGAGCCTCCCGAATCCAGCTCTATCCTGCTTCCGCCGAACCGGGCGTTCTCGCGGTCCACCTGGGCGTTGGCCACCCGGGCAGGGCTGGCGGTCAGGTCGGCGTAGGTCGGTTCCATGGGGACTCCTGGAGGAGGCCGCGGAGCTTCCCGAGAAGGGGGATGGGAGGGGATGGGGACGGGAAGCCCAACGGTGATGGTCGGAGGGTCACGCGGAGCGTAGCGGAGGAGTGCGACAGACCCGCCTTGCCCGGACCCTTTGAAGGGAACGACGGGAGCGCCCACCTGGACCACCTCGCGGGCGCCCCCGTGGGCGCCCGGCCCCGCCACTTCACCGTGGTACGCGGCCATCGCGACGAACCCGACCACCTGATCGAGGGATCGTTCGCGCGTTGTCCACAACCGTCAACGGCGAAGACGTCGATGTGGGACGCTCGTAACGAACATCCCAGACCATGGTGAGGACCACGTGGGAAAGTCCAATCGCGAACGCCGTCGGGCGAAGCAGAAGAAGTCGCGGGAGCGGCAACGCCGTCGCAGTGGCCCCACCCAGAGCCAAGCGCCTTTCGAAGGGTCGATCTTCGACACGATGACCGATCAGGAGATCATCACGGCCCTGATCGACTCGGGGGCGTCCTCCTGCGACTGTGGTCGGTGCCCCGGCCGGCCTCGCGAGGAGGTCGCCGCGATACTCGCGGAGGAGGGCAGCGAGTGGCACCGGATCGTGGACAGGGCCCTGTTCGGCGTACTCGTCGACGCGGTCGCCCAGGTGTGGCCCCGAGGGTGGCAGCCCGCCGAACTCGTCCGGATCGTGCGTCGGGAGAACTCACGTCAGGCCGCCGACCTGGTCACGGACGTGGTCATGGCCGAGAACCGTCACCACGCCGCTGCCCGGGTGGCGCCCGAGTGGGCCGACCAGGTGCGCGGGCTGGGCGAGCCGTGGTGGGGGACCGACATCGACCACACGGCCCGGTTCATCGAACGGCACGGGGTCACCCGTCTGGGCCACGTCACGACGGCCCTGGAACTCATCGAGTTCTTGGACCACCTCCCGCAGATCCAGGTCCTCACGCCCCCGCCGGGAACGGCCAGAGCCACCTCCCGCCGGCTCCGGGACCAGGTGGACCCGAGCAAGCTCGCCCGGATCCGTGCGCTGTTGGCCAAGGCGGAGGCCACCGAGTTCCCGGAGGAGGCCGAGGCGCTCTCCGAACGGGCCCAACGGTTGATGGCCAGGCACAGCATCGACCACGCCGCCCTGATGGCGGAATCGGGCCGCGTATCGGAGGTCGGTGCGCGGCGCATGCCCCTGGACGCCCCCTACGAGGACCTCAAGGTGGTGCTGTTGGAGGTCGTGGCGCAGGCCAACCACTGTCGGTCGGTCTGGCACAAGAACATGGGCATGTGCACGGTGATGGGTTTCCCCGACCAGATCGACATGGTGGAGTTGCTGTTCACCTCCCTTTTGGTCCAGGCCACCACCGCGATGCGGCGGGCCGGTTCCACCCGTGACGCCCGTGGCCGTTCCACGACGCGGTCCTTCCGCAGTTCCTTCCTGAGCTCCTTCGCCCAGCGGATCGGGGAACGCCTGGCCGAGTCGGCGGACGGGGAGGAGAGCGCGGCCCTGGACGAGTACGCTCGCGCGGGCACCGACCTGCTGCCCGTGTTGGCGTCGCGTGAGCGGCAGGTACGCGAGGCGCTGGCGGAGTCCTTCCCCGAACTGGAGATGGCCAGGGTCTCCCGGACGACCAACCCGAGCGGGTGGCGGGCGGGTCGGGCCGCAGCGGACGCGGCGAGCCTGGGCATGGGGGAGCGGATCACCACGGGGTGACCCTGGTGGGGCCTGCCAGGAGGCTCGGCCCCCGCGTTCCCGGCACAGGCTCCACTCCGTTGGTCGCGATGGGTTCCTTGGGAACCGATCCCGATGATCCACCGTTCAAAACCCCGGAATCCCGGGACAGACCCGTCCTCGTCGCGATTGGGTTGGCCGCACTGGCCGTGACGAAGCTGTCCGGTTGTCAACTACCCGTGGCTGAAGCCTCCGTGGCCAGAACACAGGGGTGTGGCCCGGGTAGGGGTTCCCGGGCCACAGTGGGTGTGTGGTTAGCGGAACGGGTTCACTCGGTGGGCGCGGTCAGGCCGCCGCCAGGGGGAGAAGCGTCGAGGGGTGGGAACCTTGGCCGGGTACCTGCTCGGCTGGATTCGTTCGATCTCCTTGGTCAGCGCCTGCGCGCTGTCGCCACTGACCAGCACCATCAGGCCCGTGTGCGCCGCCCAGTACTGGCCGGTCGAGTCTCCGTGCCAGATGGTCCATCCCCGCTTTCGGAAGGTGGCGCGCAGCCGGCACAGGTGGTCCGCCACGGGAACATCCAGAGTGTCCAGCGTCATTTGCGACCCCCTTCCTCGCCCATGTGGGTCTCGTCCGTGGCGAGGATGGTGAGCGTTCGCCTCAACTCCTCCGGGCAGGCCGTCACGACCAGTTCGGGTCGACCGTTGGCGTTGGTCCGGGTGCTGGTCGCGGTGAAGCAGGGCTTTCCGGGTTCCCCGCTCAGCTCGCAGATGAGGAAGTCGGGGAACTCTGTGCGCAGGCGCAGGACGGTTTCGCTGGGCCGCAGATGATAGCCGGTCAAGGTGATCACCGGTCCCAACGGAGCTCGAAGAACATGCCGGGTCCACGGCCGGACTCGAAGCGTCCCCACCGGGAGGCGAGGGCGTTCACCAGGAACAGCCCGCGTCCGTGTTCGGCGTCGGGGTCTGGATCCGCAAGGTGGAACTCGGGGGATCGGCCCTGGGCGTCACGGACTTCCACTCGCAGGCGTTCGGGGGAGAAGAACACCCGGACGAAGTAGTCTCCGCTGGTGCTGTCGCGCTCTGATCCCAGGGCGTGCAACACCTGGTTGGTCGCCGGCTCCGAGAGCAGGAGCAGCGCGGTGTCGCCGATCTCCTCGGGAAGACCGACGATCTTCAGGCGACGTCCGAGCCAGTCACGGGCCTGGCTGACGCTTGAGTGCTCGCCGGAGAACCGGAAGGAGCAGCGGCGCAGCGGAATCCGCTGACGCTTCGTCGCGATGGGAACGATACGGTTGACCATGAGTCCTCACCTGTCTACTCAGGTTGTGGGCTAAGGCCCTGGTTCGGTGTTAGCGCACCGGATCGGGGCCGTTTTGCTGGGTTCAGGACTTGCTACGTGTGGTGCAGTCATGGAGATGGCCTGCCTTCACAAAGGTCACATTGACATGCGACTCAGAGATGTTTCCAGCCCTAGTCTGATAATTAAGGAGTTTGTGGAACCCTGCAGTATGTTGCAGTGGGTTGTGGTTAACTGTAGTCATGGTGGATAGTGAGAAGGCTGCACTAAAGACTGAATTGGTTCAATTCGGACAAGAGTTGCATCGGTTGCGCAAGGCTGCAGACATCTCACAGCGTGAGTTGGCTGCGAGGACCTTGATCTCCTACCAGATGCTTGGCGCTATAGAGCGTGCCGAGCGTGCTCCGCGTAAGCAGTTTGTCGAGCTTGCCGACAGGGAGTTGGGGGCTCAAGGAGCGTTGATTCGCCTGCGTCCAGGGGAACGTGAGAGCTACCATCGATGGTTTCGTCGCTACGTAGATCTGGAGCGAGAGGCGAAGCTTATTCACGATTTTCAGGCTGACGCCATACCAGGCTTGTTCCAGATCGAAGGCTATGCCCGGACGGTGTTGAGTGCTGGATGGCCGCCGATCGATACGAAGCAGATCGAGGCTGAGCTCACCGCTCGGATGACGCGACAGAGTGTGCTTGAGCGGGGTTCGGCTCTACTCATCTCTGCCATCATCGATGAATCTGTGCTGCGTCGATCAGTTGGTTCCAAGCAGATCATGCAAGACCAGATGGAGCACCTGATTCGCCTGTCGCAAGACATGAAAATCCGGATTCAGGTATTGCCCTTTTGCGCTGGGGCGCACGCAGCGATGAACGGATCATTCAAAGTGTTGGCCATGAACGACGGGGCTCGCCTGGCATACGCAGAGATCCCTAGCAGCGGTCGCGTGATCTCTGATGTGGAAGACGTGGAACAATATTCCTTGTGGTTTGGGGCGCTTCAGTCGCAGGCGCTCTCGCCGAGTGAGTCCGTGGACTTCATATCCCGATACAAGGAGGCACACAGTCGTGAGATCGACTCCTTTTAGCTGGTACAAGTCTAGCTACAGCGGTAACCGGGGTGACTGCGTAGAGGTCGCAGGCACTGTGCCGTCCAACTGGCGCAAGTCCAGCTACAGCGGTAACCAGGGTGGGGACTGTGTCGAGGTCGCGGACACCTCGCACCATGTCCACGTCCGGGACACGCAGAACCGCTCCCTCGGGCATCTCACCTTCACCCCATCCACCTGGACCACCCTCCTGAGTGCCCTGCGTGAAGGCTCAGTCACCCAGTAGTCTCTGGCTATCAATTTCGGGCTCCGAAGGCCCGAAACGGCGGGCGTTTGTCGTCACCGTCCGGCAGAATCTGGGCAACATGGACATGTCGCCCGCACGCTGAGACGCCTGTGACGAAAGGTGCCCGATGCACACCCCTGAGGGCCCATCCCCACACTCCTCCGTTCCGTATCAGCCCGGAAACCGGTCCGCTGGCAGGCAAGCCACCGGCGGCAAGCAACCAACCGGACCCGAATGGGAGCTGACCGAGAAACCCCTCATCGACCAGCTCACCACCATGGGATGGACCCTCGGGGGAAGGTGACGTGCGCTCTTCCCCTCCCTGTACGGCGCCAAGGTCCCTGACCTCATCGACCAGTACATCCGCGTGCACGACATCCGGACCAAGATCCCGCTCACGGCCATCACCGCGAGCGACTTCGAGAGCAAGATCGAGGCGTTGTCCTCGGACCGGGCCAAGGCCCCGGAGAGGGAACACGCGCTACGCCACCACATCAGCCAGAACCTGGACCAGGACCCCGAGCACTATGGCAGGCTCTCCGAACGCTTCGACGAGATCCTCACCCGGCTGGACGGCAACCGGGCCGCGATGTACGAGGCGTTCCCGGACCTGCACGCCGATGTGAAGGAGGGCCGGCAGGCAGGCCGACGACACCGGCCTGGACCCCAACACCGAAGCGCCCTTCTGCGACCTGATCGTCACGACCATGCGGGACGAGGATACGGGGGCCGGCCGGGGACCTGGTCGGTGACCTTCAACCGGTAGCGGCGGCCCAGGTAGTCGAAGCCCTCACCCGAGACGAACTCGCGCCGAGGTTGGCGTGAGATCAGCACGTCCTTGTCCGCCAACTTGTCCCGGACCCAGTGCCGTTTGCGTCGCACCCACTCCTGGACCCGTGCCCACTCGATGTCCTCGGGGACGTGCAGGATCAGGGATCCGTCCCGATCCACAGTGATACCCGCCGTCTTGCGCCGTGAGGAGATCCGCACCGAGAAGACCAACTCCTCCAGGTGCAGCCGTTCGGGAGGGTGGGTGTTCAGGGTCGCGGGCATGGTGACCAGGCTAGACCACGCTCAGAACGTCACCGAGGAGCAACGGCCGACCTCGACCACCGATCAGCGTTTCCGATGCGAGGGCTTTCAGCCCTCATCCACTCCGCCGGCAGTGTCCTTCACCTGGTATTTCAGTGCCCGTATACGTCGCCGCGAGAACCGATCTTGACGACCACCACGGTGACCTGGCCATCATCGATCGTGTAGATCACCCGATGATCTCCGATACGGATGCGATAGCCATCTCTGGCTTTGAGTTTCTTGCATCCAGAAGGACGAGGTTCATCCGCCAGTTCAGAGATCGCCACGGCGATCCGCTTGCGCGAAGGCTGATCGATTTTACGAAGTGTCTTCCGGGCAGTGGACGTGATTTCCACCTGATATCGGCTCACACATAGTCCTCGAGCCGGAAGGGCGATGTCTCCTCGCCCGCGAGGTTTTCCACCGCGGCACTGTCCGCAGCGTCTTCCAGGTTCTCCAGGTACTCGGCGGAGACCAAGACGAGCCCACGGTCGGCGAGGGCTCCCGCCAATGCCGCCGCCATTGCATCCGGTTCGATCGGTTCAGCTGTCATGATGCTGTGCTCCACCCTCACTCGACGGGGTCTACACCGAAGATACGCCCGGTTGGAGAGCGCTGTCGAGCGCCGTTGAAGTGCACGCCGGGGACCTGGTCGGTGACCTTCAACCGGTAGCGGCGGCCCAGGTAGTCGAAGCCCTCACCCGAGACGAACTCGCGCCGAGGTCGGCGTGAGATCAGCACGTCCTTGTCCGCCAACTTGTCCCGGACCCAGTGCCGTTTGCGTCGCACCCACTCCTGGACTCGTGCGCACTCGATGTCCTCGGGGACGTGCGGGATCAGGGATCCGTCCCGATCCACGGTGATCCCCGCCGTCTTGCGCCGTGAGGAGACCCGCACGGAGAAGACCAGCTCCTCCAGGTGCAGCCGTTCGGGAGGGTGGGTGTTCAGGGTCGCGGGCATGGTGACCAGGCTAGACCACATCGGATCACTCGGCGCGTCCTGCGGCCACCGCGTTCCCCCTGACGGAGAATGTGCCCGATCTCCCCTTCTCGGGGGACGGACGCAAGAGAGGACTCGGTCATGTCCGAAGCCAGGGCCGCGGTGGTCCATCCCGGTAGTGGCACCTTCACCTGGGAGGACGTCCGCCTGGAGGAACCCCGTAGCGACGAGGTCCTGGTCCGCGTGGTGGGTGTCGGGATCTGCCACACCGACCTGGCCACCCGCGACGAGCACCTGCACACCCCCCTGCCCGCCGTGCTCGGCCACGAGGGTTCCGGCGTGGTGGAGGCGGTGGGCGAGGGCGTCACCCACGTCTCGGCCGGCGACAAGGTCCTGCTCTCCTTCAGCTCCTGCGGGAAGTGCCGATCCTGCCGGCACGGACACCCCGCCTACTGCGTCGACTTCCTCTCCCTCAACTTCGACGGCAGGCGCCCCGACGGCACCACCCCGATCGGTTCCACCACGGGTGAGGCGATCGGTGGCCGTTTCTTCGGACAGTCCTCCTTCGCCACGTACTGCGTGGCCCACGCGCGCAGCGTCGTCCCGGTGGAGGCTGCCGACGAGGACGAACTCGCGATGTTGGCGCCGGTGGGTTGCGGGATCCAGACCGGTGTGGGGGCCGTGCTCCACGAACTCGACCCGAGCAGCGGGGACACGGTCGCGATCTTCGGAGCCGGAGCGGTGGGCCTGTCCGCGGTCATGGGGGCCGCGCTCACCCCGGCCGCGAAGATCATCGCCATCGACATCGTGCCCTCCCGTCTGGAACTGGCCCGTGAACTGGGCGCCACCCACACCATCAACGGCAAGGAGGAGGACACCGTCACGCGCGTCGCCGAGATCACCGGCGGCCGGGGACTCACCCACGCCCTGGAGAGCAGCGGGGTACCCGCGCTGCTTCGCCAGGCGGTCGACTCCCTGGCGGTGGGCGACGGTATGGCGGCCGTGGTCGGCGCGCCTCCCGTGGGCACCGACGGCACCTTCGACGTCAACTTCCTGCTCAACGGACGCACCATTCGTGGTGTGACCGAGGGAGACAGCGACGTCTTCGACTTCATCCCGGAACTGGTCGGGCTGTACCGGGCCGGACGGTTGCCCTTCGACAAGATGGTCCGCCTCTACGAGCCGGACCGGATCAACGAGGCCGCCACCGACGCCGCCGAGGGCCGCGTCCTGAAGCCGGTCCTGCGCCTGTGACGCCGACGCCCGTGTGAGCACACGGCGCGGAGCCGGCGGCTCGGCGCACAGGCGCACACCGGAGGGCGCGCTCGACGAGGTCGCGCGTCCCCCGGTCGCCAAGGTCACGGCGTACACCTTCGGCGGTCCGTCTGGATCGCCTCTTCATCACTATCTCGCGCGAACACCCCGACCTCGGTGCCGGACCGGAGACGGGCACGCCGTTCGCCCGATCACCGGGCGTCCGGGGCCGGCCGGTCCGGGGTTCGCCGGGTGAACGGGAGACCCATGCAAGACTCGGTGGAAGAATCGGTCCAGACCCTGATCATCCTGGGTGCGCAAGGCGACCTGACCCAACGTCTGCTCCTGCCCGGGTTGGGCACCCTGGTCGCCGCCGACGCACTGGGCGACCTCCTCCTCATCGGCAGCGGCCAGGGTGAGGGCACCGACGGGCAGTGGCAGGAGACGGTGGCCCGCGCGTTCGCGGACGGGGGTGTGAGCGGGCCCGACGTCGACACCGTCGTACGCAACACGCGCTACGTCCAGGCCGACGCCACCGACGAATCCGACCTGCGTCGACTCCTCGCCCGAGCCCGAGGCCGCGTCACCCTCTACTTCGCGTTGCCGCCCGCGGTCGTGGTCGGGAGCTGCCGGATCCTGGAACGCATCGGCGTCCCCGAGGGCACGCGCCTGGTGCTGGAGAAACCCTTCGGTACCGACATGGCCGACGCCATCGCGCTCAACGAGCTGCTCCACGCCCTGGTGCCGGAGGAACAGGTCCACCGGGTCGACCACTTTCTCGGTATGACGACGGTGCTCAACATCCTCGGCATCCGGTTCGCCAACCGGGTGATCGAACCACTGCTCTCCTCCGAGCACGTGGAGTCCGTCGACATTCTCTTCGAGGAGTCCCTGGGACTGGAGGGTCGGGCCGGTTTCTACGACGTCACCGGAGCCCTGCGCGACATGGTCCAAAGCCACCTGCTCCAGGTCCTGGCGATGGTGGCCATGGAACCACCCGGCACCCTGGACGCGCGCGACGAACGTGACGCCAAGGCCCGGATCCTGCGGGCCACTCGCGTGTGGCGGGACGATCCGGAACGGTTCAGCCACCGGGCCCGCTACACCGCCGGCACCGTCGAGGGCCGTTCGATGCCCGCCTACGTGGACGAGGACGGTATCGACCCCGAACGCGGCACCGAGACCCTGTGCGAGGTCGTGTTCGCGGTCCACACCTGGCGATGGCACGGTGTGCCGTTCCGGATTCGCACCGGAAAGGCGATCGGTTCGCCCCGCCAGGAGATCGTCTTTCGCTTCAAGGCCCCACAACACGTCCCCACCGGCCTCGTCGGCGACCTCGTCGAGAACCGGTTGCGTATCGGTCTGGGCTCTCGCCACATCGGGATGGACCTCAATGTGAACGGCCCGGGAGACCCCTACGACGTCTCACCGGTCACGTTGGCCACCGATTACGACCCCGGTGAACTGCTCGAATACGGCGAGGTGCTCCGAGGAGTGCTCTCCGACGAGATGCCCCTGTCGGTGCGCGGTGACATGTCGGTGGAGTCGTGGCGCATCGTCGAGCCGGTGCTGCGGGCGTGGAACGCCGGCCGGGTCCCCCTCCACCACTACCGGGCCGGAAGTACCGGCGCGGAGATCATGGAGAACCGGGAGCCATGAGCAGCCAACCGTTGAACACCCGTCCCAGGCAGCAGAGCCACTTCGTGGAGCTCACGCCCCAGGGACTCAGGACCGTCCGTAGATGGGCGATCGGGATCACCCTCGGTAGCTTCCTGTTCGGCTTCGACACCGGCATCATCTCCGGCGCGCTGCTGTTCATCCAGGAGGACTTCGAGCTCACGTCCTTCCAACAGAGCTCGGCCGTGAGCATTCTGTTGCTCGGTGCCGTCATCGGCGCGCTCGGCTGCGGGCGTATCGCCGACCGCTACGGGCGCCGTCCTGTCATGGGCGCCATCGGCGTCGTCTTCTTCGTCGGGATCATGGCCGCGGCCCTGGCCCCCGGATACTGGACGCTGGTGGCCGGCCGGTTCGTCATGGGCCTGGCCGTGGGCGGGGTGTCGGCCACGGTGCCGACCTATCTCGGCGAGATGGCGCCGGCGCAGATCCGAGGGCGCATCCTCGGCCTGAACCAGCTGTTCATCTCCGTGGGCCTGCTCGTCTCCTACCTGGTGAACTGGGCCCTGGCCGACGCCGGAATGTGGCGCCTGATGTTCGGGGTCGGTGCCATCCCCGCCGCGCTCCTGTTCATCGCGGCCGTGTGGTTGCCCGAATCGCCCACGTGGCTGATCCGCAACGACAGGACACAGCGGGCGCGGGAGGTCGTGGACAGCGTCGCCGAACCGGGTGGGTCGGACAAGGTGGTCGCCCGGGTCACCGAGGAACATCGCGAAGAGGAGGAGAGGGCCCGTAGGGGGTCGTCGAGTCTGTTCAAGGGCACGGCCCTGGCGGCGCTCCTGGTCGCCGTGGCCCTGGCCGCGCTCCAGCAGTTCGTGGGGATCAACACGATCCTCTACTACGCGCCGACGATCATGGGTCAGGCCGGGCTGTCGGCGTCGAACGCGATCTACTACTCGGTCTTCATCGGTGTGGTCAACGTCGTCATCACGCTGGTCGCGCTCAGCCTCGTGGACCGGATCGGCCGTCGCCCGCTGCTGCTCATCTCCCTGACCGGTATGTTCGTCTCCATCGGCCTGCTGGGACTGGCATTCAGCGTGGGCATGGCCCCGCTCTTCATGCTCGTGTTCATGATGGCCTACATCCTGTCGTTCGGTGTCGGCATGGGCCCGATCTTCTGGATCCTGCTCGGGGAGCTCTTCCCGACCGACCACCAGGCGACCGGGTCCAGCGTGGGCGCGACGGTGAACTGGCTGGCCAACTTCCTGGTGAGCCTGCTGTTCCTGCCGGTCATCGAACTCATCGGGCAGGGCCCCACGTTCTGGATCTTCGCGGCCATCTGTCTGGTGGGGTTGGTCTTCGTGGCCAGGTTCGTCCCCGAGACCCGGAATCGGGACACCGAAACGGTGAGCGCGGACCTGCGGAGGCGGTGGGGATTCTCGGACGGGTGAACCCGGTGGACCCCGGCCGTGCCTTCTTGGGTGCTTCACACGCTGGTGCCTAGGGTGAGGCAGGTCGGGAACTGTTCCACGCGTGACCCCAGGAGGTACGGCCGTGAGCGATGACTACACCACCGGGAAGGACCGGGGCGGGAGACCGTTCGTCGTCGACATCGAGGAGGCGAGCGTCGAGAACAGCCACTATCGACGCACGCTGTGGACCGGCGAGCACCTACAGCTCACCGTGATGAGCATCGCCGTGGGCGACGACGTCGGCTTGGAGGTCCATCCGGACAACGATCAGTTCCTCCGGGTGGAGCAGGGGAGTGGACGCACCGAGATGGGGCCGGCCGAGGACGATCTGAACTTCGTCCGGGAGGTCGAGGACGACGACGTCATCATGGTCCCGGCGGGGACCTGGCACAACGTCGTCAACACCGGTGACCGGCCGTTGAAGCTCTATGCGCTCTACGGTCCGCCGGACCACGAGCCCGGCACCGTGCATCCGGCGCACAAGGACGCGGAGAAGGACCCCAACGAGGACTGATCGGGGCATGCCGGGGGTCGACCGGGTCGCCGAGCGCCGGGCCGCTCGCCCATGGGGGGTGGGGGACCCGGCGTTCCAGGGTTCGGGCGAACCATGCCGATCGAGCGTCGATCGAGCCGGGTCACTCCGAGAAGGCTCGGACGAGTTCGGGCACCTCCTGGAGGTGCACGTTGAGGATCCTCGTGCTTAGGGCGGCATCGTGTGCGTTGAGCGCGGCCTCCAGTTCACGGTGTTCGCGCTCGATGATGGGGAAGCGTTCGGGGCCCTGCGTGATGGTGCGTACCGCCAGACGCACCTGTCGTGGTCGTAGGGAGTCGTACATCTGGGCCAGGACCGCGTTGCCCTGATGTTGAACGATGCAGGAGTGGAATCGCTGGTCGAGTTGGGCGAACTCGTTCCAGTCCTGGTTCCGGCCGGCGGTCTCCAGTGCTTCGATGAGCTCCGGGGTTTCGGGGGGAGCGCCCAGACGGCGATCGCAGATCTTGCCGATGGCGTTGGCCTCGATGACGAAACGGGCCTGATAGATCTGGCGCATCTCCGTGGCGGTGACGACCCGGACCTGCGCGCCACGTCGAGGCACGAGGTCGACGAAGCGCTCGGCCTGGAGACGGTGGAGCGCTTCACGCACCGGTGTTCGGGAGGTGCCGACCTCCCTGGCCAGGACCGCCTCGTCAAGGAATTCGCCCTCGGCGAACGTGCCGGCCAGGATGGCGGCCCCGATCATCTCGTATGCGCGCTCCCGTGCGGACTGTCGAGGTTTGCTACCCCCGGTTGCGATGCTGTTTTGATGTGACACAGAGCCCACCCTACCTTTACACAGCCTGGATGCTCCGTGTATACAAGGTGTCCACACCAGATATTTAGCGGTGTGCGTCACATCCTTTGAAGGGAAGCACCTTGAGCGCGCAAATGGACAAGCGGCATGCGGTCTGGCTCTCCGAGCCCTCCGCGGCGGCGGTGGAGATGGCGAACCTCGCCGGATACGGCACGGTCGTACTCGACATCGAGCACGGGACGTTCGACCTGGCGGCCCTGGACTGGATCATGCCGCTCATCCGTTCCAAGGGCATGGACGTCATCGCGAAGGTGTTGGGACCGGAACGGGGCCCGATCCAGCAGGCCCTGGACCTGGGAGCCAACATCGTGGCCATCCCGCACGTGGAGTCGGCCGCCCACGCCAAGGAGGTCTGCGGATTCGCGAAGTTCCCCCCGCTGGGCGACCGGTCCTTCGCGGGCGGCCGGACCTCCGACTTCCGGGGCTTCACCGACGAGTGGGTCACCCGGCAGGACACCGAGACGCGGTGCTACCCCATGATCGAGGACGCCTCCGCGCTGGAGGAGATCGATGAGATCCTCGCCCTGCCCATGGTCGACGGCATCTTCATCGGTCCCTCGGACCTGTCGCTGCGTCGTGACCGTGGCGCCTACACCGCCGGCGAGGAGGACCTGGCGGACCTGCGCCACCTGGCCCGCGCGGCCCAGGCCGCCGGCAAGCCGTGGGTCCTGCCCGCCTGGAGCGACGCGGAAAAACGTCTCGCGGTCGAGGAGAATGCCGAGACCATCGTGACCACCATGCAGTACGGAGCGCTGCTGTCCGGGTTCACCGGAGCGCTCGACACCCTGCGAAACATCGAGAACGAGCTGAGGAGCCGTTGATGTCCCTGAACGTTGCAGTCGTGCAGTTCGCGCCCGCCGAGGACAAGGCCGAGAACCTGGCCGAGATCGAGCGGATGCTGCGTGAGGCCGCCACCGGTGGCGTGCGCCTGGCCGTGCTGCCGGAGTACGCGGTGTTCACCGCCCCCGCGATGGACGATCGGTTCGTCGACAGCGCCGAGCCGCTCGACGGTCCGGCGGTCTCGCGCCTGCGCGCCCTCAGCGCCGAACTCGACCTCTCCATCATCGCCGGCGTGAACGAGACGGCCACCGGTGGCCGTATCCACAACACCCTCGTCGGTATCCAGGACGGCGAGGTCAAGACGGTCTACCGCAAGGTCCACCTCTACGACGCGTTCGGCTACAAGGAATCCGACCGTGTCCTGGCCGCCGACCCGCAGGAGCCGCAGATCCTGGAGGTCGACGGTTTCAAGGTGGGCATGCAGACCTGCTACGACCTGCGCTTCCCGGAGGTCTCGCGGATCCTCGTGGACGCCGGCGCGGACATCATCGCCCTGCCCGCCGAATGGGTTCCCGGTCCTTTGAAGGAGTACCACTGGAACACCCTGGTGCGGGCCCGGGCGATCGAGAACACCGTCTACGTTCTCGCCGCCGACCAGAGCGCCCCGACCGGCGCCGGCAACAGCGCCGTCGTGGACCCGATGGGGATCGCCATCGCCACCGTCGGTGAGGCCCCGGGCATCGGCAAGGCCGTCGTCGAACGTGACCGGCTCGACCACGTCCGCAAGGTCAACCCCGCCCTGACCCTTCGTCGCTACGGCGTGGCCCCAACAGGAGCGTGAGACATGAACGCAGGCGCAAGACGTGCCCGAGCCGGTGGTTCGGTATCCCGTGCCACCGGACTCCTGGCCTCGGGCGCGGCCCTGGCGGTACTGACCGCGTGTAGCGGTACCGCTCTGGGCGACGACACCTACGTGTTGCACTACACGACCTATTCCAACGCCACGTCGGACCAGTCGCGTACGGCGCAGCGGTGGGCGGAACAGGTCGAGGAACTCACCGACGGTGGTGTCACCGTTCGGCTCCACTACTCGGAGAGCCTCGTCGGCGCGGAGGAATCGGCCCAGGCGACCCTGGACGGCCGCGCGGACATGGCTCAGGTCGGGTCCATCTACGCGGCTTCGGACCTGTCCATGTACACGGTCATCGAACTGCCGTTCGAGACCGACAACCCCGAGGTACAGATGACCGCGATCGAGCGGTTGTACGAGGAGAACGAGACCTACCGGGAGGACTTCGACCGTCAGGGCGTCCGGCCGCTCTTTCCGATTCCGCTCGGTATCGCGGCTATCGGGTTGAAGGAGGAGGCCGAGAGCCTCGACGACCTGAGGGGAAGGAGCATCCGGGCCGGCGGCCTGACCTCGGACGTGATGCTCACCGCGGGCGCCAACCCCATCGGCATGACGGCCAACGACATCTACGAGTCGATGAGCCGTGGTGTCGTGGACGGCTACACCTCGCTGGCCCTGGCGAATCTGCCCACCTTCGGGCTGTCGCAGACCACGCCCTACCTCATGGACCCCGGCATCGGTGCGTACGCATCCTCGATCGCGGTCATCAACGAGGAGCTGTTCCAAGGCATGCCCGAGGAATACCAGGAGGCGCTGTTGGAGGCCTCCGCCCAGGGCATCTCCATCGGCTTGGAGGAGATGGACGCACTCGGTGAGGTCTCCTGCCAGGAGATGACCGAGAGCGGGACGGAGTTCCTCTCCCTTCCGGAGGAGGAGACCTCCCGGTGGAAGGAGGAGTCGGGCGTCGCGGAGAGTTGGGTGTCGCGTTACGAGGACCGCGGTTACGACGCGCAGTCCGTGCTCGACGACTACCGGCGGATCATCGAGGAGGAGACCCGGGTCTCCGACTACGTCAGCCCGCTCGCCGCTTGCATGGAAGGACGGCAAGAGTGAGCCGCATCAGCTTTCCACGGCCGGTGAGAGGGACCTCCACCGCGTTCAACATCGTCGCCGGACTCCTGCTCCTGGCCCTGATGTTCCTGACCGTCGCCGACGTGGTCGGGCGCGGTGTGTTCGGTCAGTCGGTCCTGGGCACGGTGGACATCTCGACACTGCTCCTGGTGACCATCGCCTTCCTCGGGTTGGCCTCCGCCGAGATCGACGGAAAGCACGTCTCCGTCACCCTCGTCGAGGCGCGCCTCGGTTTCAGGACGCGCATGGTCCTCTCCGGGATCAGGTTGGTCCTGATGCTGGTCCTGGGCGTCCTCATCGTCTGGGGGATGGGCGAGGTCCTGATCAGCGCCTATGAGCGTGGGGAGACGACCAACGACATCCTGCGGTTGGCCACGTGGCCGGCCAAGCTCGTGCTCTTCCTCTCCTTCCTCCTGTTCTTCGTCATGGCGGTCTGGAAGGAAGTCCTCGAGTTCCGCGCGTTCCGTTCCGGTGAGGTGCTGGAGAGCAACGAGGTGGACGCCGCCATCGAACAGGCCCACTCCGCCGCACAACACAAAGACAGCGAGGGCACCCCATGACCGCTGCGACACTCTTCATCGTCATCGCGGTCCTGGCGCTCTTCCTCGGACTGCTCGCGATCCGGTTCCACGTGGGACTCTCCCTCATGGTGGCGGGCCTGGTCGGCATCGTCCTCATGCGTGGGACCGACGCCGCGGTCAGCACGGCGGCCAACCAGCCGTTCTCGACCTCGGCCGACTACTCCCTGACGATCATCCCGCTGTTCATCCTCATGGGTGTGTTCGCCGTCCACGCCCGGCTGGCCCAGGCGGGGTTCGACCTCGCCTCACGGGTGCTGCGCCGGTTCCCGGGAGGCGCCGCGCTCGCGTCGCTGTCCGGATCGGGTCTGTTCGCCGCGGTCACCGGATCCAGTGTCGCGACCGTGGCGACCATGGCCCGGGTGTCCACCGACGCGATCGTCAAGGCCGGCCACGGGATCCGTCTGGCGGCCGGAGTCGTCTGTGCCGGCGGCACCCTGGGTGTGCTCATCCCGCCGTCCATCGTGCTCGTCCTGTACGGCGTCGTCACCGGGGAGAGTATCGGGGAGTTGCTCCTGGCGGGCATCGGCCCAGGCCTACTGACGATCCTCCTCTACGGGATCACCATCGTGCTGATGGTCCTGGCCGCCCGCCGCAAGCGGGACCGGGCCAACGCGTCGATGGAGAGGGAACCGGCGATGGCCGGTGGGTCGTCGGCGTCGGCCACGACCACTTCGGAGACCACCGTGGCCGCCGAGGGGGAGGCCACAGGTGAGGGCACCCCGGAGCCCAAACTCGACCTGTTCGGGTTCATGCTCCTGGTGGTCATCTTCATGGTCTCCATCGGCACGATCTACCTCGGTCTGGCCACCGCCACCGAGGCGGCCTCCTTCGGTGCGGTGTCCGCGTTCGTCATCCTGCTCATCCGCACCAGGCCGCCCCGCTGGATGAGCGCGATCAAGGAGTCGGTCACCGAGGCAGTCGGACTGACCGCCATGACGTTCCTGCTCATGGCCGGCGCCGGGGTGTTCACCTACTTCCTCGCCCTGTCCGGGGCGAGCACGGCGGTGGTGGACGCGGTCCTGGCCGCCGACCTGGAACCCTACGTCGTGCTGGTGCTGTGCCTGCTGTTGTTGCTGCCGCTCGGCATGTTCCTCGACGGGATCTCGATGATCCTCGTCGCGGCGCCCCTGCTGCACCCGATCCTGAGCGGATACGGCTTCGAGGGCCTCTGGCTGGGCGTCCTCATCGTGAAGGTCGCCGAGATGGCGCTGATCACGCCTCCGGTCGGGATGAACGCGTTCGTCTACTCGGGCGCGGTCCCCGAAGCGGGTCTGGGACGGATCTTCCGCGGCATCGTGCCGTTCATCATCGCCGACCTGGTGGTCGTGGCCATCCTCATCATGGTGCCCGACATCGTCACCTTCATCCCCGAGCTTTCGAGCGCGAAGTGAGCCACCGCTCCTCGAAATCCTTGAAACAAGCACCCTGAGAAAGGAACAGTCGTGTTCGTCGTCAACGACATGCCCGAACAGATCGATGGTCGGATCGTCACCGAACTGGAGAAGACGTGCGTCTCGACGCTCGGTCATCTTCGGGACCACGGCTTCGCGCTCGGTCTGCAGCCGAACAGGCGCCCGCTCAAGTTCGTCGGTACGGCGGTCACGGTGCGCATCCCGCACCTGGACTCCACCGCCGTCCACATGGCGGTCGACATGCTGCGCCCCGGCGACGTGCTGGTCGTGGACCAGTCCGGTGACCGACAGCGCTCGTGCTTCGGCGGACTGGTCTCCTACACGGCCAAGGCCCGAGGTGCGGTGGGAGCGGTGATCGACGGGTCGATCAACGACCACGACGAGACCCTGGCCTACGACTTCCCGGTGGTCTCGCGTGGATTCAGCCCGCTGACCACCCGCATCGGCGGGATCGAGGGCGCGATCAACGTGCCGGTCACCATCGCGGGCGCGGTCGTGCACCCGGGTGACGTCGTCTTCGCGGACTCCGACGGCGCCGCCTTCCTCACACCTGAGGAGGCGGTGGGCCTGGGCGACCTGTTGAAGGCCAAGGAGGACGCCGAGATCCCGGCGCGGGAGTCGATCTCGGCCGGTGGATCCCTCGCGGAGTTCTCCGGGGCGGCCACCTACCTTCCCTGAGAAACGCTCCCACGGGAGCTCTCACCCGGGCCCCGGGCGCGGGGCGGTTCACACCGTCGCGCGCCCGGGGCCCTCGTCATGTTCTCCGGGCCGGCCCCGGGTCGCCCCGCGACGTTGACGGAAGTCCACAACACCTCCGCCCGGCTTCTGTACGCCCCGGCCACTGCCTCGAAGGCCCCGGTATCGGACAATGGGGGACGACCACCTCCCACCACCTCCCCGAGAGGATCCACCCATGCCCGACACCGGGACCAGGAAGCACGTCCGTCACCGCGGTCTGACCGCCCGTGACCTGGCGCTCATCGCGATCTTCGCGGCGCTCATCGCCGCGATGAGCGTCACCGTCGCCATCCCATTGCCGTTCTCCCCGGTGCCGATCACCCTCCAGACCCTGGGCATCATGCTCGCCCCGAGTCTCCTGGGCTGGAAGCGCGGAACCCTCGCCGTGGTCGCCTTCCTCGCCCTGGGCCTGGCCGGTCTGCCCCTGTTCGCGGGTGGTCGCGGCGGACTCGCGGTCCTGGCCGGACCCTCCGCCGGGTTCATCGTGAGCTGGGTGTTCGCGGCCCTGGTCATCGGCCTGCTCACCGACCTCATGGTCCGCGGCGGCAAGTACCGCTTCTGGCAGGGGCTGCTGATCAACGCCCTGGGCGGCATCATCGTCATCTACGCCATCGGAGTCCCGTGGATGGGGGTCGTCCTGGGCGACGGCGTCCTGGCCACCGCCACGGCCATGGTCGCGTTCCTGCCCGGTGACGTCGTCAAGGCCGTGGTGACCGCGCTCATCGCCGCCACCGTGTTCCGCGCCTACCCCATCCCGCCGGCCGGTCGCCCGGTCACCTCCGGTACGGAGACGGGGAAGAACACCTGATGATCCGCATCGAGGGGGTCTCCCACTCCTACGACGACCGCGCGGTCCTGCGCGCGATCACCCTGGACCTGGCGCAGCACCGCATCGGTGTGATCGGGGCCAACGGATCGGGCAAGTCCACGCTCGCCCGCACCCTCAACGGACTCGTCCTGCCCGACGAGGGCCGTGTGTCGCTGGGGGAGTGGGACACCCGCCGGCACGCCAAGCACATCCGACGCCGCGTCGGCTTCGTGTTCTCCGACGCCGCCAACCAGATCATCATGCCGACGGTCGTGGAGGACGTGGAGATCGGG
>NZ_JBSHCT010000024.1:0-1204 GCF_053615935.1 Nocardiopsis sp. NPDC055879 | reverse complement strand
ACGAGATGCTCGACCTGTTCGAACGTCTGTCCCGGCCGCTGCGCCACGTCGGGGTGGACCCGGACCGGGTGGCGTTGGTGCTGGCGTTGACGATCCGGTCCATCCCCATGGTCGCGACCGCCTGGGCCGCGGCCGGGGACGGTTACCGCGCACGTGGCCTGCGAGGGCGGCCCTACCTCCTGGTGGTGCCGGTGATCGTGCACCTGCTGCGGATGGCCGAGGCCACGGGAGAGGCGCTGGTGGCGCGGGGGATCGACGAGGACGCCCGAACCGGACGCCCCTGAGGGGACTCCGTACCGATTCAATATCGGGTGGGTGATTTCTCCTCGGTGGCTGTGGATAATAATCCGAACGGCCCGTCCCGCCGGGTCGATGCCTCCCCCATCCCCTAGGCGCAACGAACCGGTGATCGCGTGCTCCGGCGTCTCCTCGCCGAAAGACGAACCCGGCCCCTGGCCGCGTCCGTCCCGCTCGCCCTCTGCATCGCCCTGCTCCTGCCCGCCGCGACCCCGGCCGGAGCCGTCCCCGCGCTCCCCGCGAACGCGGTGCTGGCCCCACTGGTCGTGGACTCCCGGGTGCCGCTCGTACCCTTCGCGCCCCTGCCCGCCCAGGCCATCGGCGGCTCCGCCCTGCCCCCCGAGACCCGCGCCGCCCTCGACGACCGTGTCGCGGCCCTGGGCGAGGGCGTCGACTTCGGCATCGCCGTCCAGGACCTGCGCACCGGGACGACCTACAGCCACAACGGACAAGACCGCTTCCCCTCGGCGAGCGTGGCGAAGCTGACCGTGCTGACCATGCTGCACCTGAGCGCCGACGAGGAGGGGCGGGACCTCACCGCGACCGAGCTCGCCCAGGTCGAACAGATGATCCGCTTCAGCGACAACGAGGTCACCGACGGTCTCTATCTGCGCCTGGGGTTCACCGACGGGTTCCTGCGCCACGCCGAATCCCTGGGGTTCACCGGCACCGAACCCCATCCGGGCGGCTCCTGGGGCGCCACCATGACCACCCCCTCCGACCAGATCCGCCTGCTGCGGGCCCTGTACACCGACGAAGGGCCGCTCACCGAGGAGGACCGAGCGCACGTCCGGGAGCTCATGGAGTCGGTCGGTCCCGACCAGGCGTGGGGTGTGTCGGCCGTCGCCACCGGCGGCGACACCGTCGGACTCAAGAACGGGTGGACCCCACGCGAGTCCAACGGGGG
>NZ_JBSHCT010000023.1:0-94217 GCF_053615935.1 Nocardiopsis sp. NPDC055879 | reverse complement strand
GGCTGGAACGAGACCGCCCAGGCCTACACCACCGCCTATGAGGGCACCGACCTGGACGCCGCCTCCCTGCACATCGGCCTGTCCGGACTGATCGACCCCACCGACGCACGCTTCCAGGCCACCGTCACCGCGATCGAGGCCGAGTTGCGCAGCGGCCCCACCGTCTACCGCTACCACCGCGACGACGGCCTGCCCGGCGGCGAGGGCGGCTTCCACCTGTGCACCACCTGGCTGATCGAGGCCTACCTGCTCACCGGGCGCCGCGCCGAGGCCGAGGAGCTGTTCAAGCACCTGGTGGGGGCCGCCGGTCCCACGGGGTTGATCCCCGAGGAGTTCGACCCGGTCACCGAACGCGCGTTGGGCAACCACCCGCAGGCCTACTCGCATCTGGGCCTGATCCGCTGCGCCCAACTCCTGGACCGGTAACCTCGGGGCGTCCCGCGTATCGGGGCGTCCAGTCCCGGTCCCCGTCCCCCAGGAGACTTGTGTCCGCCCCCCGCAAGGCCCTGATCGTCACCGTCGCCCTGACCCTGTCCGTCATCGGTCTGAAGTTCCTGGTGCCGTTGGTGGCCCCGATCATTCCGGCCGACCGCCCCCACGAGTTCGCCAACGGCCTGGGCATACGGCTCTTGAGCATCGGGCACGAGGGGAATCGCGTGACCTGGTACAACGAGATCCGCAACGGCACGGGTTCCGACATCACCCTGAACCTGACCTCCACCTGCCGTCACGGCCGACCACCACAGGAATCGGGCCCCTCCGGTACCTCCCTGGAAGGTGCGGAGAGCATCGTTATCCCCTGGGGGCGAACCCACGGTTGGTCGGAGTCCTGTCCCTCCCCGGACTCGGGACGCTGGTGGATGTACACGATGCGTTTGAGCGACCCGACCGGTGAACACCGCTTTCCACCGCTGACTCTGGCCGGCCGCGCCCATTGAGGGTCTGCCTGGGGGATTGGTGCTGTGGGTGGGGCGCCTGGGGCCGGAAGCCCTGGGGTTGTCGGGCGGGGAAGGAGGGAGAACCCACCCCCACCCCGCCCAACAACCTCAAGGTTCTCTAGCCGAGGCGCCCTACCAACACACCCGCCACACACCCGGACGCCGGCAGGCCCTACCTAGGTTCCCGCCTTCGCCCCGCCCCGTTCGGTCCCATCCAGTCCCATCCCATCCAGTCCGGTTCCGCTTCTCCCTGTCCAACCCCCAGCCCCCAAGCTCTCAAGCCCTCACCTCAACCTGAGCGGCGCAGACGCCAGGCCAGCGGTTGCTCCTCGTCGTGGTCCGCCCCCAATTCAGCGAATCGGGAACGCACCCGCGCACCACCCAACTTGCCGCGTTCCAGGTGAATGGTCCCGCCGGTGGTCTCCACCGCGTGGCGCACGATGTCCAGGCCCAGCCCGGTCGAACCACCCCCACTACTGCCGCGTCGCAACGCCGCGGTCGGATCGCCAAAGCCCGGTCCGGCGTCCTCCACCAGCAACGAAACCCATCCCGCGTGCCCCACCACGGTCACCGCGAACGGGCTTCCGGCCGGGGTGTAGCGGAACACGTTGCCCACCAGGGCGTCCAGCACCGCGACGCCTTCCTCCCTTCCGAGGGCGACCCGAGTCGGGTGCGGTGGCAGGTCCACCTCCACCTCGCGCTCCTGGTCCTCGGCCAGCACCGACCAGAACCCCATCCGGTCGAGGACGACCTCTGACAGGTCGCACTCGGCCACTCCCGCTCCGGCCCCCGTCGCCTCACCCTCGGCTCCAACCCCGCCTTCCGTGTCCTCCTCGACCTCCCTCGGGCGCACGTTGCGGATGATCTCGTCCACGTCGCGTTCCATGACGGCCACGGCCCCGCGAATGCGTTCGCCCTCCGCGCCGGGTAGGGACTCGGTGTCCAGGCGCAGCGCCGTCAACGGGGTGCGGAGTCGGTGCGAGACGTCCGCTGCCATCTCGCGTTCCTTGGCCAGCAGGTCCTGCACCCGCTCGCCGATCGAGTTGATGGACTCTCCCAGCACCACGAGGTCGCGCGGGCCGCTCACCCTGATGCGGGCGTTCAATCGCCCGTGCCCGATCGCCACCGCGGTTCGCGCCAGTTCGCGTAGCGCCCGACGTGAGGGGGCGCTCAGCCGGTCGGTCAGCGCCACCGCGCCGATGACCACCAGCGCCGCCACCGGCACCGACCACCCCAGGCTTCGTCCGAGGGCGGCGGCCACCTCACCACCGGGCCGGAACACCTCCACCACCGCCGGTTCGCCCTCCGGTGTCCGAGTGCCCACCAGGAGGGCCCGGCCACCCTCGACCCGGACCTCCCGAACCCGCTCGGAAACGGCGCCCTCGCCGGCTCCGACGCCTCCGCCCCCGAGAGCCGCCACGTCCTCGTCCCCCGCCCGGCTGGCTCCCACCGTGTCCCCTCCGGGCAGGTGCACCGCCAGGTGTCCCTCGGCCCCGGCCGGGGTGGATGCCACCAGTTCGCGCAATACCTCGGGTTCGGCGTCGACCGTGACCACGGCCGCCACCAGGTCCGCCTGGGTGCGCGCCTCCACCGCCGAGCGGTCGGCGGTCTCCTGCCACGCCCACAACGCGGCACCGGCCAACACTCCCGACGCCACCAGTGACGCCACCAGGGCGGCGGTCCGTGCCAGCAGTCCTCTCACCGGGGAGCCTCCAGCTTCAGCCCCACTCCGCGCACGGTGTGCAGGTACCGGGGCCGGCTCGCGCTCTCCCCGAGTTTGCGGCGCAGCCAGGACATGTGCACGTCGATGGTCTGGTCGTGGCCCACGTAGGGGTGTTCGTGCCAGACGGCCTCCACGAGTTCGCGCCGGGTCACCACCCGCCCCTGGTGTTCGGCCAGGTAGGCGAGCAGGTCGAACTCGCGCCGGGACAGCGCCAAGGTCTTCCCCGCCAGGGTCGCCCGACGTTGGGCCAGGCTGATGCACAGCTCGCCCACGGTCAGTTCGCTCTGCTCGGTCGCGTCGGCCCCGCCCCGGGAGGTACGTCGCAGCAGCGCGTTCATCCGGGCCGCCAACTGGGCGCTGGAGAAGGGTTTGACCACGTAGTCGTCGGCCCCGTCGTTGAGCAGCCGCACGATCGAGGGTTCGTCGGCGCGCGCGGTCGCCACGATCACCGGAACGTCACTGTGGCCGCGCAGCATGCGCAACGCCGAGGCCCCGTCCAGGTCGGGCAGGCCAAGGTCCAGGATGACCAGGTCGGGTTCGTGTTCGGCGGCCTGCCTGAGCGCGTCCAAGGCGGTGCCGACCGGGAACACCACGTGTCCCAGTCCGCGCAGCGCCCGCACCAGGGCGTCACGCACCATCCGGTCGTCCTCGACCAGCAACACGGTTGCCATGCGGACACGGTAACGAACGGGAAAGACCGCCGCGACGGTCCGAGACCACCTGGACCCCGAATCGAGATGAGGAGGAAGCAGAGTTGAGGCTTCCTTGGGCGGAGGTCCCATTACTGTCTTGGCAGACGGCCGGCGGTGGCCCGCGTCACATCCCATCGGCCCGGCCCTGACCCACAGGGGGCGTCGATCGGGCGCCCGTCGTTCGGAGGTGTCGTGGCGGAGATCGTGATCGAGGGCCTGGGCAAGGTCTACCCGGACGGAACCCGCGCCGTGGACGACCTCTCCCTGGAGGTCCAGGATGGGGAGTTCCTGGTGTTGGTGGGTCCCTCCGGCTGTGGCAAGACCACCGCTCTGCGCATGCTCGCCGGCCTGGAGAGCGTCTCCGAGGGCACGATCCGTATCGGCGGCCGTGTCGTCGACGACGTGCCCGCCCGTGACCGAGACGTCGCCATGGTCTTTCAGTCCTACGCCCTCTACCCGCACCTGAACGTCTACGAGAACATCGCCTTCGGGTTGCGACTGCGCAAGGTCCCCAAGGCGGAGATCGATCGTCTGGTGCGCGAGGTCGCCGAGGTCCTGCGGCTGGAGGAGCACCTCACCCGCAAACCCGGAAACCTCTCCGGCGGTCAGCGCCAGCGCGTGGCCATGGGCCGCGCCATCGTCCGTGAACCCAGGGCCTTCCTCATGGACGAGCCCCTCTCCAACCTGGACGCCAAGCTCCGCGTGCAGGTGCGCGCCCAGATCGCCCGCATCCAGCGCGATCTCGGTGTCACCACCGTCTACGTCACCCACGACCAGACCGAGGCGATGACCCTCGGCGACCGGGTCGCGGTGATGAAGCGCGGCGTCCTACAGCAGGTCGGTCCGCCCCAGGAGCTCTACGATCACCCCGACAACCTGTTCGTCGCCGGTTTCGTGGGTTCTCCCGGCATGAACCTGATGTGCGTGGAACTCACCGAGGACGACGGCCGGTTCCGCGTCCACATCGGTGATCAGACCCTCGACCTCCCCGACGCCCTGCTGCATCGCCGCCCGGCCCTGCGCGATCACGCGAACCAGAAGGTGGTCGTGGGCATCCGACCCGAGGACATGGAGGACGCCGGGATCGTCGGCGCCGCCGCGGGGGCCACCCTCACCTCCGTCGCCGACCTCGTGGAGGCCATGGGCTCCGACGTCCTGGTGCACTTTCCCCTGCACGCGCCGCCCATGGTCTCCGAGGACACCCGTGAACTCGCCCGCGACGCCGGTGTCGACGAGACCCTCCCCGCCGTCGATCACGGCGTCGTGTGCGTGGGCCGCTTCAGCCCTCGCACCCACGTGTTCGAGGGGCAGGTCATCACCGTCGCCGTGGACACCGACCGCATCCACTTCTTCGACCCGGTCACGGGCATCGCGATCGACCACTCCTAGAGGAGTATCCCCTATGCGCCCCCCAACCCCCCGCCCCTCAAACCCCCGTCCCCGCTCTCGACCCCTCACCCGCACCGCCACGGCCCTGCTCACCCTCGGCCTGACCACCACCGCCTGTAGCGACGGCGGGGGCCTCCCCGCCGACTCCGACCTGGCCGGGCAACACCTGGAGATCGTGGGCCCCTGGGCGGGCGACGAACAGCGGGCCTTCGAACGCGTCCTCGCCGTCTTCGAGGAACGAACCGGTGTCACGGTCTCCTACAGCGGCGCCGGCGACGACCTCCAGACCCTCCTACAGACCCGCATCCAGGGCGGCGACGAACCGGACGTCGCGCTCATCCCACAGGCCGGCCTCATCGAACACTTCGCCGACGAAGGGGCGCTCGTCCCCCTCACCACCGACGTCGTCGACACCCTCGATGCGAACATGGCCGGCGCCTGGACCGGGTTCGGCTCGGTGGACGGCACCCCCTACGGCGTCTACCTCAAGATCGCCGACAAATCCCTGGTCTGGTACAACGACGCGCTCTTCACCGAGATCGGCGCCGTGCCCCCTCGGACCTGGGACGAGTTCCTCGAACTCTCCAACGACCTCGCCGACATCGGCGTCAGCCCGCTGTCCATCGCCGGCGCCGACGGCTGGGTGCTCACCGACTGGTTCGAGAACGTCTACCTGCGCACCGCCGGCCCCCGGATGTACGACCGGCTCGGCCGACACGAGATCCCCTGGACCGACCCCAGCGTGGAGGTCGCCCTGGAGACCCTGGCCCAGGTCTGGGGCCAGGACCGCCTGATGTCGGGCGGCCGCGGCGGCGCGCTCCAGACCGACTTCCCCACCTCGGTGGTGGACGTCTACAGCGACGACCCCGACGCCGCCATGGTGGCGGGCGCCGACTTCATCGGCGGGGTGGTCACCGCGGGCACCAACGCCACCGTCGGCGACGACGCCCGGGTCTTCCCCTTCCCTCCCATGGAAGAGGGGGACGACTCCGTGGTCGTGGCCGGTGACGCCGCCGTGGCCATGAACGATCGCGCGGCCACCATGGAACTACTGCGTTTCCTGGCCGGCGCCGACGCCTCGGGGGAGTGGGCCGCCATCGGCGGGTTCGTCTCGCCCAACCGGCACCTGACCGCTGACGACTACGCCGACCCGGTCACCGGCCAAGTCGCCGAGCGGGTCGTCCGGGCCGGTGACGGTGTGCGCTTCGACCTGTCGGACCAACAGCCCACCGTGTTCGGTGCCACCGTCGGCGACGGCATGTGGCAGACCCTCCAGGACTTCCTACGCGACCCCTCCGACGTGGAGGGGACCATGTCGCGCCTGGAAGAGGAGGCCACCCACGCGTACGGCGAAGGATGAGCATGCCCCACGACCTCCCCCCGGACCCTGCCGACCACCGCGCCTCCCGGCCGCGCCGCGTCTTGGGTCCGGCGATCCTGTTCCTGCTGCCCGCGCTGCTGTTCCTCGCCGTGTTCCTGCTCTACCCGGCCGCGTACTCGGTGGTGCGCAGCCTCTACGACGCCTCCGGCGCACGGTTCGTCGGGCTCGACAACTACGCCCACATGTTCACCGACGACCGCACGCTCACCGCGATCCGCAACACCGGGATCTGGGTGCTGGTCGCCCCCGCCCTGGTCACCGGGCTGGGGCTGATCCTCGCCGTCCTCACCGAACGCGTGCGCTGGGCGACCGCCTTCCGGGTCCTGCTGTTCATGCCCATGGCGATCTCCCTGTTCGCCTCCGGCATCGTCTTCCGGCTCGTCTACGACGAGAACCCCGACCGTGGCGTGGTGAACGCGGCGATGGTGAGCGTGCACGACGCCTTCACCTCACCTTCGGAGTACCCCGGCGCCGAACCGCGCGAGGCCTCCCTACGCCCCGACACCGCGCTCGGCGGCTTCACCGGCGCCCACACCCACGAACCCGGTCGGGTCGTCGAACTGCCCATGGTGGGGGTGCGCCCTGGCGACCTGCCCGAACAGGCCTCCCCGGCCTCCGTCCCCGAACCCGCCGACAGCGCGGTGCGGGGCGTGGTCTGGTTGGACGTGGCCCTGGACGGCGAGCCCGGCGCCCTCGACGACGGTGAGTACGGCATGCCCCGCATGACCGTGCAGGTGGTTCAGGACGGCCGGGTGGTCGCCTCCACCACCACCGGCGACGACGGCCGCTTCACCCTGCCCGAGACACCACCCGGCGAGTACACGATCCACCTGGCCGCCGACAACTTCACCGAACCCTTCCGCGGCCTGACCTGGCTGGGTCCCGCCCTGGTCACACCGGTGCTCATCTCCTCCTGGGTGTGGATCATGACCGGGTTCGCGGTCACCTTCATCGCCGCCGGACTGGCCGCCATCCCGCGCGACGCCCTCGAAGCCGCCCGGGTCGACGGGGCCACCGAATGGCAGGTGTTCCGCAAGGTCACCCTGCCGCTCCTGGGCCCCCTGCTGCTCGTGGTGTTCGTGACCCTGACGATCAACGTGCTGAAGATCTTCGACCTGGTGTTCGTCATCGTGCCCGGATCGGTGCAATCGGACGCCGGCGTCATCGCCCTGCGCATGTGGCAGGTCTCCTTCGGCGCGGGCGGCGACCAAGGCGTGGGCAGCGCACTCGTGGTCCTGCTCATGGTCCTGGTCCTGCCGATCATGTACTTCAACATCCGCCGGTTCCGGCGGGAGCGCCCATGACCACCCCGGCCAAGAAGTCGCCCTCGGTCGTCGAGGTATCCGTCACCGGCGCCCAGCGTCGCGGCCCGGCCGCGCGTCTGGTCGGTGCCCTGGGATCGGGCGCCCTGCGATTCCTCCTGATCATCGTGGCGCTGTTCTGGATGGTCCCTCTCTTGGGCCTGTCCCTGGTGTCACTGCGCTCGGGGGCCGACAACACCAACAGCGGCTGGTGGACGGCCCTGGTCAAGCCCACCGAACTGACCCTGGCCAACTACCAGGGTCTGGTCCAGGACGGCGTCGTCCTCCGCTCGTTCCTCAACACCGTCTACATCTCGGTGCCGTCCACCCTCCTGGTCGTGGGGATCGGCGCGATGGCCGCCTACGCCCTGGTGTGGTTGGACTTCCCCGGACGCGACTGGATCATGGTCGCCGTCGTGGGCCTGCTGGTGCTGCCGGTCCAGGCGGCCCTGATCCCCATCTCCCGGCTCTACGGGGCCCTGGGCGTCTTCGGTTCCATCACCGGCGCCGTCCTGTTCCACGTGGCCTTCGGACTGCCCTTCGCGGTGTTCCTACTGCGCAACTTCTTCGTGGGCATCCCCCGCGACCTGCTCGAAGCGGCCCGTATGGACGGGGCCCGCGAGTGGCGGATCTTCCGCAAGGTGGTCCTGCCGGTGTCCCGGCCCGCCCTGGCCTCCCTCGCGGTCTTCCAGTTCCTGTGGGTGTGGAACGACATGCTCGTCGCCCTGGTGCTCACCAGTCCGGATTCGGCACCGCTGACCGTGGCGCTGCGCTCCGATCTGCGCCAGTTCGGCACCAACGTCGACGTCCTGGCCTCGGGCGCGCTCTTGTCCATGCTGGTGCCACTGCTGGTCTTCTTCGTCTTCCAACGTCACTTCGTGCAGGGCGCGTTCGCCGCCTCCCCCAGATGAGGCCGCCTCAGAAGAGGCCGCGCCGAAGTCAGGGTGGTGGTGGCTCCGGGGCGCGTTCGCCGGCCATCCACAGGCCCAGGGCGTGCCGGTCCACCAGGACCATCCCGTCGCCGGCCTCGCTCACCGCCTCCGCGGTGAACCCGTTCGAGGCGACGAACATCCCCAGGTAGCCGCGGTGGCTTCCGGCCAGCGCGCCCAGGAACGCCCGCACCTCGTTGGGTGGAACCGGTTTGCGCCAACGCTTGCACTGCACGGCCAACGCCCTACCGTCGGGGGTCTGCGCGCGCAGGTCCACTCCACCGTCTGAGGCTCCACCGACCACCGTCACCCGGGTGTACCCGTGAGTGCGCAGCAGCCGCGCCACGTACCGCTCGAACTCGATCCCCGACATCGTGTCGATCCCGGCGATCGCGGTGCGCGAGACGATCCACCGTTCCCGGGCCAGGCGCAGCCGCGACCACACCCACCAGCCCGCCGCGGTCGCCGCGAGCAGGGCCACCACACCGACGAACAGCCACACGAGTGGGCGATCGGCGTTGTCCCGCAACCACCCCAGCCCCAGCAGGAGCACCACCAGCGCCAGTGGCAGCGAACCACGCACCCACCGGACCCACCGTCGTCCGCGCACGCGCCGCCCGCGTCGACTCCGTCGTACGGTCACGTTCCTCCCAGGGGGTGGGGACAAGGGTGGCAGACATAGCGGGGCACATCCTCGCACGGGGCGCCGACATTTCCGGGGCGGGCCCCAAGGACGCGGGACCGGACCGTCCCCGCGCACTGCCACAATGGCCCAGGCGTGGTGTTCGCACACGGGGGTGCGGACCGCGAGCCACGAGACACGGGGGTGGAAGCTGTGGTCGAACGCGCGGCGCTGGATCTGGACGCGCTCGCCGTCAGCGACCGCTTCCGCCTGTTCAACTTCACCCGGCGCGACGACCACGTCACCTACCTGTGGGTCCTGCGCGCCGTGGACCGGCGCCGCGAGGTCCACCAGGTCCAGGTCGGCGCGCACGAGGTCGAGTCGACCCTGCGCGAGCTCGCCGCGCACCACCCCGACGCCCCCGTCATGGACGCCCCCGGTCTGCGCCGCCGTCTCGACGAACTCGCCACCGACGGCGTCGTGCACCGGTTCGACGACGCCTCCCGCGCCGGCAGCCTGGCCGGCTACCGCAACCGCCAGTCCGTCTACCAGTTCAGCGAACTCGGCTACCGCGCCTACCGGGCCGTCGAAGGGGTCCTGGGCGCGCGCGTGGAGGACGTCAACCTGTCCCGCCTGGTCTTCTCCGACGTGCTGGAGGACCTCGGTGCCCTGTCAGAGGCCAACCGCACCGGCCGTGTCGAGGACGTCTACCGTCGCCTGTCCCGCCTGGACTCGGTCATGGAGGACATGGGGCGCCGCTCCGCCCAGTTCCACGTCACCCTGGGGGAGATCCTGCGCTCCACGGAGGCCTCGCCCGAGGTCTTCCTGCGCCACAAGAACGCCCTGCTCGTCCACATGTCCGACTTCATGGCCGAACTGGACCGCTACCTGCCCCGTCTGGACCAGGCCGTCCACGAGGTCGAGGCCACCGGCCTGACCACCCTGCTCTCCCGCGCCGCCGACGCCGACGAACGCCTGTTCATGGACCGTTCCGAACGCCTGGAGGACTGGCACCGCCGCTGGCGGGCCCTGCGCGCCTGGTTCGCCACCGAGGGCGGGACGCCCACCCGGGCCGCCGAACTCGGGCAGGCCACCCGCTCGGCCGTCTCCGGTGTGGTCGCGCTCCTGCGCCAGATCACCGAGGCCCAACGCGGCGGCGTCAACCGCTCCACCCAACTGCGCCACCTGGCCGCCTGGGTGTTCGACACCCCCGACGACGGCGCCGCCCACGCCCTCATGGGCGCCGCCTTCAACACCCGCTCCGCCCGCCACCTGGGCGTGGCCCACGAGGACGGCGACGAGTTCTCCCCCTCCGACTCCTGGCACGACGCCGCCGGGGTGGAGGTCTCGGTCACCCTGTTCCGCAACGACCGCTCGCCCACCCCGGGCGTGCCCAAACCGGTCCGCCGGGACCGGGGTGCCCGCACCGAACTGCGCCGCCGCCAACGCGAGGACCGCGAGACCGAACGCGCCTCCGCGCGACGCCTGGTCGAGGACGGCGCGCACGAGCGCGTCCTGGACGACAGCGATACCCGCGTCCTGCTGCGCCTGGTCACCAAGGCCCTGGAATCCCGGTCCGTGGTCGCCGGACGCCTGAGTTCGGCCACCGGAGACGACGCCGGAACCCTCGTGCGGCTCGTGCCCAGCGACCAGGGCGCCACCGTGCGCACCGTCCAGGGCGACCTCCACTTGCCCGGGTTCCGCCTCGAACTCGCCACCAGGAGGGGGAAGTGATGGCCAAGGCCACCCGCCCGCGCGTTCCGGACGTGGACCTGGGTACCTACCAACAGGCCGTGCGCAGAGTCCTGACCTGCGACGTCATCACCGCCGTCCGGCCGCGTCCCGGCGTGCTCGACCAGGTCCTGTTCTGGGCCGACCAGATGGCCGAGGACCTGCGCGTCCTGTTCGGCTACCGGCTCATCGCCACCACCGACCACGTGCGGCTGGTACGCGAACTCGACCTGCTCGACCCCACCCAGCGCCAGGTCTTCGCGCGCAAGGGCAAACCCTTCGACCGTCGACGCCTGGCCTACCTGTGCCTGGTCCTGGCCTCCTTCCAACGCTCGCAGGTCGAGATCAGCCTGGGTGACCTGGTCCGCCGCTTCACCCCCTCGGCCAACGACATCCAGGGCCTGGGCTACGACCCCACCGACTCCACCCACAAGGCCGCGCTGGTCGACGTGGCCCACTGGCTGCTGGAACGCGGCGCCCTGCACCTGTCCGACGGTTCGGTGGAGGCCTGGGCGCGTGGTGGCGAACACGCCGACGCCCTGTTCGACATCGATCATGAGATCTGCGAGATCCTCTTCCGTCCCAGCCGGCCGGTCCAGCACCTGCACAGCGCCGCCGGGCTCCTCGACGACCCCCTCGGCCCGGACGCCGCCCCCGAACGCGTGGCCCGGCGCGCCCGCCGCCTGCTGGTGGAGTACCCGGTGGTCTACTACTCCGACGTCGAACCCGAGGTCGCCGCCGCCCTGCGCACCAAGGGCCTGGTCACGGAGGTGGCGCGCCTGACCGGCCTCCAACCCGAACGCCGCGCCGAGGGCGTGCTGCTGGCCGACCCCACCGGAACCTTCACCGACCGCGCCTTCCCCGGCAGGGGAGGGGCGGTGACCCGCGCGTCCGGTCTGCTCCTGGCCCAGATCGCCGACCACTTCGAGGAGTCGTGGGCCGCCCTGACCCACCTGCCGGCGCCCGGGCCGCTGCACGAGCAGGTCGACCTGGTCGGTCGGGTCGACTCCGGGGTGCCGCGGGACGCGGTCGTGGCCGAACTCGCCTGGGACCGCTCCGAGGACCCGCCACACCCGGGCGAACCCGCCCCGGCGCCCCTGGTGGAGCGCGAACGCCTGGAGGAGATGGTCGCCGACCTGTTCGAGGAGTTCGGCGCCGCCTCCTTCACCGTCGCCTGGCAGCGCGACCCCCACGGTCTGCTCGACGCGGCGCTGGACCTGCTGTCCGCCTTGTCGCTGGTGCGTCCGGTCCCGGGCGGGGTCCTGGTCACCCCGGCCGCGCTGCGCTACCGCAACATCCGCGGGGCACTGCCCGAACGCCCCGACACCGGCCTGCTGCCCTTCGGCCCCATCGAACCGACGGCCGAACCCATCGCCGAGACCATGCCCGAACCAGGAACCGAGGACACCGCACCATGATCCGCAGGAGCGACCGTTTCCGACCCGAGCGGGCGGGGATCGTCAACATCTGGGACTACCTCGACGAGGAGTTCGTCTTCGCCGACGGGCGTCTGGTGCTGCGCGGACACAACGGTTCGGGCAAGACCAAGGCGCTGGAGGTCCTGTTCCCCTTCATCCTGGACGGCTACACCGACGCCCGCCGGCTCGACCCCTTCAGCGGCCAGAACCGCACCATGAAGTCCAACCTGCTCTACCGGGGCGACGAGTCCGCCTACGGCTACGTGTGGATGGAGTTCGCCCGCGAACGCGACGAGACCGAGCACGCGGAGGCGGAGGGCGGGGACACCGAGACCGTCACCCTGATCATCGGTCTGCGCGCCCACCGCCACCGCGACGGCGTCACCCCCTCCTTCTTCGTCACCGACCAACGCCTGGGCGTGGACTTCGGGCTGCTGTCCACCGACGACCGCCCCCTCACCGAACGCCAGCTCAAGACCGCCCTGGGCGAGGACGCCCACCACAACAGCGCCGCCGACTACCGCCGCGCCGTGGACGCCCGCCTGTTCGGACTGGGCGACCGCTACGTCCAACTCCTGGACCTGCTGCTGGCCCTGCGCCGCCCCCTGCTGGCCAAGGACCTGGACCCCGAGAAGGTCTCGCACACCCTCACCGGTGGCCTGAGCCCCCTCGACGAGACCCTCGTCGACCAGGCGGCCCGCGACTTCGCCAACCTCTCCGCCGTCCAGAGCCGCTTCGCCGCAGCCAACGCCTCCCACGAGGCCGCCCGAGCCTTCGGCGACGTCTACTCCGACTACCTGGCCCTCAACGCGCGCCATCGACTGCTGCGGGTCGAGACCGCCACCGAACAGGCCGACGCCCACGCCCGCACCGTCGCCGACGCCGCGGAAGAACTCCTGCGGGCCTCCACCGACCGCGACCGGGCCCGCGCCAGGTCCGAGGAACTGGGCAAGCGCTCCGCCGAGCTGACCGCCGAACGCGACGCCCTACGACAGCACGACACCCTCCGCGACCAGCAGGCCCTCCAGGTCCGAAGGTCCGGCCAAGAGGAACGCGCCCGCCGCATCGCCACCCAACAGAGCCGGGTGCGCGGCCAGGAGGAGGAGATCACCCGCCTGAGCGGTGAGGCGGGCCGCGTCTCCGACCGCCTCGACCGCGAACTCGCCCGTGCCGAGGAACTGCGCGTCGAACTCGTCGGCGCCGCCGAACGCTCCGGTATCGTCCACGACGCCGAGGGAGAGGTCGACACCGGCGACGACCTGCCAGAGACCGCCAAGGCCCGGGCGAGCGCCCGCCTCGACGACGTCCGAGCAGTCCGCGAACGCCTCCGCGACCAGGAACGCGCCGAGGAGGGCCGCCGCCGCGCCGAGACGGCCGCCTCCCGCTCCGAACAGACCCTCGGCGAACACGAGAGCGCCTGCGAAGCGGCCGAACACCACCTCGCCGAACGTCGCCGAGCGGTCGCCGGCGACCTGGACGCCTGGGCACGGCGCTGGGACGTCACCGGAACGGAGGGCCCCCAGACCCTGCGCGCCGCCCTGGACACCTACGGCGAACCCGGCACCCCCACCCTCGCCCAGGTCTTCGACGAACAGGTGCACGAACACCGGCTGGAGACGGCCGCCCACGTGCACACCCTGGAGGCCGAGCGCGAGAGCCTGGGTCGTGCACTCTTCGAGGCCAGGCGCGAACGCGACCACGTGGCCGCCGAACGCGACGACGCCCCACCCGCCGACCCGCTGCGCCCCGCACCCCGCACCGATCGGCCCGGCGCACCGCTGTGGCGGCTGGTCCGCTTCCGCGAGGACCTGCCCGCCGAACAGGGCGCCGCCATCGAGGGCGCCCTGCACGCCGCCGGGCTGCTCACCGCCTGGATCCACCCCGACCCCGACCTCACCCGGCAGGCCCTGGACGCGACCGAGGCCGACGCCCACCTGCTGCCCACCGGCGCGGCCCCGACCGGTCCGACCCTGGCCGACGTCCTGGTCCCCGAGACCCAGGAACACGTACCCACCGACGTCATCGCCGCCGTCCTGGCCGCCCTCCCCCTCACCGACGAAGATGCCACGGTCGGCGTGGACACCCGAGCCCGCTTCCGCCTGGGGCCACTGGTCGGCGCCCACCCCAAGCCCGTCGCCGAGTTCATCGGGGCCACCAACCGCGCCCAACGGCGCGGTGAACGCCTCTCCGCCTGCGACACTCGCATCGGCGAACTCACCCGCGAGTGCGCCGAACTCGACGACCGGCTCCTCCGGGCCGGCGAACGACTCCAGGACTTCGCCCACGCCCGCGTCGACCTGCCCGAGGCCACCGACGTCGCCAAGGCCGTGCGCGCCCTCGAACACCACTCCACCCTCCTGGCCTCCGTGCGCGGAGGCCGCGCCGAGGCCCGCCGTGAACTCGACGCCGCCATCGCCCAGGTGGAGGCCGAACGCCGCAAGGTCCGCGCCGTGGCCGCCGAACGCGCCATGCCCACTCGTGCCGAGGACGTCGACGCCGTCGCCGCCGCGCTCGACGCCTTCGCCGAGACCGCCCGCGCCCTGCACGGCGCCCGCGCCGACATCGCTGAGTACACCCGCGACCTCGACGAACGCCGCGACACCGTCACCCGGCTCACCGAAGCCCTCCAAGGCGACCGCGCCGAACTCGACCGAGGCCGGGCCGACCACGAACGCGAGACGGCCGAACTGGCCACGCTGGAGGCCGCCATCGACGCCCCGGCCCGCGAACTCCTCGACCGGCTCGAACACACCGAGTCCGAACTGCGCGAGGTCGGCGAACGACACCGCGACGCCGAGAAGGAGGCCTCCGACGCCCACGACCTGGCCGTTCGATCCGAAACACTGCGCGACAGCGGTGGCCGGTCGCTGACCGACGCCCTGGCCACACTCCTCGAACACACCGCCGCCCTCTCCGCGCTCACCCGACCCGCCGTGCGCGCGGTCCTGGACGTGGACACCTCTCGCACGTGGCCCGCCCCCGACCAGTGGCCGGCACCCGAGAAGGCGGCCGAACGCCTGCTCACCGGCGAGGTCGACTCGGTCCGTGACACCCTGCCCGGCGACGCCGCCGCGTTGATGGACGCCTTCACCGAACGCGTCGGCACCGCCAAGGTCACCGACGGCGAGCTCAAGAGCGCCGGAACCCGCATGTCCCAGGCCCTGCGCACCTTCCAGGAAGCGCTCGGCGGTGACGCCGAGGGCTACCGGGTCGACCACGAGGTCGGCGCCAGCGGCCTGGTCACCGTCCACGTCAACGACGAGAACGGACGCACCCCCGTCTCCGCCTTCACTCGCGCCGTGGCCGCACGCGTACAGGAACAGGGCGCGCTCCTGCGCGAGGAGGAACAGGGACTCCTGGAGGACGAACTGCTCGGGGGCATCGCCCAACAGATCCACGAACGCGTCCGCACCGCCAAACAACTGGTGCGCGCCATGGACCGCGACACCCGCGCCCGCCCCATGTCGTCGGGTACCCGGGTGGGCATCCGCTGGTCCCGCTCCGACGGACTCGGCGATCACCAGCGCAAGGCCGCCGAACTGGTCGGCCGCGACGGTGACGGCCTCGGCCCCCGCGGACTGGGAGAGCTGCGCGGCGTCCTGCGCCAGATGATCCGCGACTACCACGCCGCCCATCCCCGGGCCGGCCACAAACAGGTGCTGTCCGCCGTACTGGACTACCGCACCTGGTACCGGTTCGAGCTGCGCCTGGCCGTACCCGGCAAGGACGAGGTCACCCTCACCAAGAACAAGCACGAACAGATGTCCGGCGGCGAGAAGTCCGCCGCCATCCACCTGCCCCTGTTCGCCGCCGCCAACGCCCTCTACACCTCGGCCACCCCCACCTGCCCGCGCGTGGTCGCCCTCGACGAGGCCTTCGCCGGCATCGACGACCGCTACAAACCCGAACTCATGGGCCTTACCGTCACCTTCGACCTCGACATGTTCATGACCGGCCACGACCTGTGGGTGCACTACGACAGCGTCCCCATGGCCGCGCACTACGACATGCACCACGACAAGGCGAGCGGCACCGTCTCCGCACTGCTCATGCTCTGGGACGGAGAACAGACCCTGGACGCCGACGCCGGGTTCGCCGGCAACGAGGAACTCGCCGCGGAACTGCTCGGCATCACCCCGACCCGACACGTGCCCCGCTCCACCGCCGGAACCCTCCTGGCCGAGGCGGAGGCCGCCACATGAGGCCGGGCACGCTCCGACCGACCCTGGTGCTTCCACGCCCATCACCAGGGGAGTAACGTGCTGCCGGCCGGAAGGAAGCCCTCCGGACACCACGTGGGAAGAAGTACACGATGACGATCATCAAGCGGGTCGCCGACTTCGTCGGCAGGTGGTTCGCGCTCCTGGTCCTGCTGGGGGCCGTGGTGGGCCTGGCCGCACCGGCCCAGGCCTCCCTCATCGCCCCGCACGTGTCCCTGCTGCTCGGCGTCATCATGTTCGGCATGGGGCTGACGATGCGCCCGGCCGACTTCGCCATCGTCGCCAAACACCCGCGAGCCGTCGTGCTCGGTGTACTCGCCCAGTACACGATCATGCCGCTGCTGGGCTGGGGCATCGCCCACCTGCTGAACCTGCCGCCACAACTGGTGATCGGCATGATCCTGGTGGGGGCGTCCCCCGGCGGGACCGCCTCCAACGTCATCGTCTACCTGGCCCGCGGCAACGTCGCCCTGTCCGTGGCCATGACGTCGATCTCCACCATGCTCGCGCCGTTCGTCACCCCGCTCGTGGTGCTGGCCCTGGCCGGATCCACCCTGGACGTGTCCATCGCCGACATGTTCGTCTCCATCCTCCAGGTCGTCCTACTCCCGGTGGTGGCCGGCCTACTGCTGCGCACCTTCGCCGACCGCGCCGTGTCCAAGGTCCTGCCGGTACTGCCACTGGTGTCGGTCACCGGCATCGTGTTCGTCGTCGCCGGCATCGTGGGCGCCAACGCCGACGCGGTCCTGAGCACCGGACTCCTCCTGGGCCTGGCGGTCATCCTGCACAACACCCTGGGCCTGGGACTGGGCTACCTCGTGGGCGCGCTCGGCAAGCTGCCCGACACCTCCCGCCGCGCCCTGAGCGTGGAGGTGGGCATGCAGAACTCCGGGCTCGCCGCGACCCTGGGCGCCACCCACTTCGAGCCGCTCGCCGCCCTGCCCGGCGCCCTGTTCTCGGTCTGGCACAACCTGTCCGGCGCGCTGGTGGCCACCTACTGGGCGCGCAAGGAACCCAAGGACACCGACGAGCCGACCGAACCCGAACACGCCTGACCTCGTCGCTTGCCCGATCTCGGGCCCTCATGCCAGGCTCTGGCTCCGATCGTCCCCCGACCAGGAACGGAAAGAACCAAGGTGGGCAAGAAGAAGAGCAAGCGCAAGCCCGGCAAGGGGCGCACTGAAATCCATCGCGGCCCCACCCGCGACCCGGGTGCGACCGGAAACGTGGGCTGCTACTTCATCTTCGCGGCGATGCTGGTCATCGGTCTGATCGTGGTGCTCATGGAGGTCTTCGGCTGAAGTAGGAGGTCCTACCCCCGCGTCCGCCACGACACACGCCCGACCCCTGACCTCAACCGGACACGGGACGATCACGCGAAGTAGCCATGCGCTCACCCTTCCCCTGCCAGTCTGGGCACATGTTCGAGCGATTCCGTCTCTTCGCCCCGTGCTCCGGGCTCCTGTTGTTCACGCTGCTGTCCACCCCCGTCGTGTTGGTCGAACGCACCATCACTTGGGCGACCCTCCCGACCCCGCCCGGCCTCACCGCCCCGGCCACCTGCCCGGGCGTCCACCCGCGCATCCCCCGACCCCGCAAACCCCCGCACTGCCGCCACTGAACCCGGGAGAGAGCATGAAACCCAGAAGACCCATGCCCACCTGACCCCCAGGTGGGCCCGGACAGCCCGCTGACCCCCGTCAGTGACTGACGGGGGTACCAACTCGGGAGTCTGCCGGAGACACTCGGGGCTCTACGGACCGGATCGGCCCCGCCGCGATCGGGGCCCGTGGAGCCCCCGAACCCCGGGAGCCCCACACGTCCCGTCCCCCATTGGCTCACCAGGAAGGGGCGGGAACTACCCCGAGAATCCCAAGCAACCCGCGGGCCCGGTATCCCAAGGGTTTAGGACAGGAAACTTCCAAAAACCCAGAACCCGACCCTGAACTGCGAAAACACGCCCCCGGCCCGCGTTCCGGCGCGGGCCCTCATCCGCCCGACAGCGGCTCCGGCGCCTCCACGCCGCTCATCCACCGAGCCAGGGCGTCCCGATCCACCAACACCATGTGCCCCTCGCCCTGCGTCGCGGCGGCCTCGGTGAAACCGGACGAGGACACGAAGACCCCCTCGTAGCCCTCGTAACCGCTGTGCAGTACACCGATGAACGCACGCACGTCGTTGGGCGGCACCGCGTGGTTCCACCGCTTGCACTGCACCACGACCTCCCGGCCGTCCGGAGCGCGTCCCACCACGTCCGCCCCGCCGTCGTCGGCGCCGCCCACCACTGTCACCGCCGTGTAGCCGCTCACCCGCATCAGCATGGCGACGTGCTCCTCGAACTCCACGCCCGTCATCAGGTCGACCTCGGACAGATCGACCCTTTCCAGGGCCCGGCGTTCCCTCGCCCGAAGCCACCGCCCGCGTATCCACCAGACCAGGAACGCGCCCACCAACGCGCCCGCCACCCACAACATCGGACGCGCCGCGCTCTGCGCCACCCACGCGCCCACCATCAGGGCCACGACCAAGGCGAGGATCACCGCGTGCCGGTGGCGCCACACCAGTCGCCACTCTCGGGGGCCGCGGTTCGCCTTCGTCTCATCCTCTGGGGAGATGTCCGTCATGGAGGGCATCTTCCCCCTGTTCGGCGAACGTCACGGTCCACCGACGACCGTCGCTGTGGCCCTCACCACCACGCACTCCGAAAACCCTTGCCCTATATGGTCGCAATAAGGCTTGATGTCCTTTTCATCAGACGAGGGAGGCCGATCCATGAGTGAGCACCGCCGGATCCTGGACCGTGTGTACGCCCTGAAGAACCCCCAAGAGGCCGAGAGCGCCTACGACGAGTGGGCCGCCACCTACGAACACGACACCACCGAGGGCATGGGTTACGCCGCGCCCACCCTCGCCGCCGAACGCCTTCGCTCGCTGCTGGCCGACCGACCCGAGGCCGAGATCCTCGACGCGGGCTGCGGCACCGGCCTGGTCGGCGCTGCCCTGTCCGGCCACGGCTTCGAGGTCATCGACGGCTTCGACCTCTCCACCGCCATGCTCGACAAGGCCCGGGCCAAGGGCCTCTACCGCGACCTCGCCAAGGCCGACCTCACGCAGCGCCTGCCCGCCGAGGACGACGCCTACGACGCGGTCATCTGCGTGGGCACCCTCACCGAAGGCCACGTGGGCCCCGAAGCCTTCGACGAACTCGTGCGCGTCGCGCGCCCCGGCGCGCCCATCGTCGTCACCGTCCTGGACCGCATCTGGGAACCCTCCGGCTACAAAGCCAAGGTCGAGGCCATCGAAGAGGCCGGCCTCGCCCACCTGGAGGAGTCCACACCGCAGAGCGTCTACCACGTCAAGGAGAACATCACCTGCAACCTGGTGGTCCTCCGCGCCCGCTGACCCCCACCCCGCCCCGCCGCCCACCCCGGGCGGCGGGGCGGCGGTGTCACGGTCCACAGATGGAGAAGTTCCGCTGCCGGATTCCTCGACTCTCTGCCAGCATCTGTGGTGTGGAAATCCAACTCCGAACCATTCGGGCTCTCATCGGCTTCCAAGACGCACGAGCCGTGGACATGTTCCTGCGAGGTAGACCGGTCACCGCGGTGTATCGCCCCGTTGAAGCGCAGCGCCGACTTCGCGAGGGCGGCGGCCGGACGCTCGGCTCTCGTCTGGGCGTCTATCAACTGCTCCAGGCTCTCCCGTTGGGGGAGTGGGTGTCGGTGGAAGGACTGACCGAGCGGGAGCAACGCATTCTTCCCGCGCTGCCCACGTGGACCAGGGCGCGTGAGAACGGACGAGTGTCGAGACTGGTGGACCCACCGGTGCGCCTGGAAGCGCTTCTCTCCAGAGGCGACACCTGGGCCGAAGCGCTGGACAGAGCCTGTGTTCTCGGCCGGGTTGTCCCACGAATGGCGGTATGCCCACCCCTGAACGAGGACCGTGACCGGGCGTGTTGGGAGGCGGACTTCTACGGTGTGGGCCTCGCGGAGTGTGATGGCGAGAACGTGAAGGTCTTGGTGAACGCCCCTACCGATGTTCCCGAAATCGTGGCGGCGCTTCACTGGCGTCTGGCAGAACACGTCCATCGGGTCGTGGCCGAGCGCGAAGCCTCATCCTCGCCCACCACCCCAGTAACGCAGTGATGGCGGCACCTTGAACACGGCCTTCCTGGGAGAGATCACTCGGTTGTGCCATCCGTATTCGTTGTAGGCCCGCTCGCACATGCCACGCCACCGTGTCTTCATGGCGTTGACGGAGGACTCCGAACTCAGCTCACGCCACCAACGCGACCAGATCGCCATGTTATGCGCATGTGCGTCCGGGGTGTCGGACGAGTCCTGGAAGCCAGAGGGGAGCCTGCCCGCTTCACCATTGGCCCGGGCTTCTCCCCATTCGGTGCAGGGATCGCAGAGGCAGTACGGGGAATTCCTCAGATGCTCCGCGAGGGTAGAACCGCGGAAGTAACCCATCAGCTCGGGCAGGATGAGGTTGGGGCTGGAATCCGAGTTCGGTGGCCCACCCTGTCGCCCCGGGGGAACCGCGTGGCGGACGGAGGCGGTGTCACCGATGGAGGCGAACGCGGCGCCGTGCACCATAGCGTCCAGTGCCGCAAGGTCGGTCCTGAGTAGTCCGGTGCCCGGGCAGGCCTTGAGGACCTCCCGTAGCCCCTTCGCCCGGCTTTCCGACTCCAGGGGATTGCCTTTCGCCCCGAGGAGCAACGCAGTGGGGACACGGTTCACTCGTCGTAGACAGGAGACGAGGTGTTCTCGTCGGTCTGTGAGCCAGCCGGCGTCGACCGGCACCGCGAAGACCACGTCCGGCAGGTCCACCGTGTTCACCCGCCGGACGGCCTCCTCCAAGGCGCGTGCTCCTTCGGCGTCACACCTCAGGTAGCGCGTGGGCGTCAGAACCAGGTTCGCCGGGCCGGACACCAGGGTCTCCAGGGTCGCGCCCAGCCCGGTCCGCCACGTGTCCAGGTACCGCTGCGATTCGAGGGTGAACGGTTCTTCCGCTGTGGCGTAGGAACTCTCATAGGCTGAGGGATCCAGCACCACGGGATGACCACTGCCCGTGGCCGAGACGAAATCCTGCGCGTTCTTCCGTGCGTCCTTTCCGGAGAACACCACTCCACCGCTATCGGCGGGAATTCTTTCCAAGGGAGCGCGGGAGATACTTTTGACGTGGAGCAGGATTCTTCCGCGTACGGAAGCGAGCGGGTCGTGTGGGGCGTGTTCGGCGGATGGGGACGGCCCGGGGGAGATGGGCACCGCTTCACCTCGTGGGTTCGCACCGGCGTTCGCACCCCTTTTTCCCTCTGGCCTTTCTCGGGAAACCTTACGTGTCCACTAACGGTCACGAAGGGCAAGGCGAAGGGTGACTGATGTGGCCCATGGGAAAAGGGGGTCGGAGGTGGATTCCATGGTAAGGAGCCTCTGGTTCCGGCCCTCGTGTCATGCTTCTCGGTTTCTCCGTATAAGCGGGGGCTTTGCCTTTCCTCGACTCGATGATTTCATGCGTGTCCTGCCTGTCCTGCATCGGTCACAATGGAAAACGGATGAGCTCTTGCCTTGGTCGAAAGATTCAGCCGAGGATTGCTGTCATGGTCAAGAAGAAAGCGCGCAGCCCGTTGCGCTACTGGGGAATAGCATTTATTCTCTTTGCGTTTTTTGGGTGGTTTCTGCCGGAAGTGGGTCCGATGTGGATGGCCATCGCCGCGACGGTGGGGGTTTTCTACACCTTCTTCCAGATGCCGCTGCCGTGCGGTGCGTGGAATCGGGGTGCGAAGACACGTTGCCGGAACAACTCCCCGGGCCTGCTGCCGGGATGCCATATCGAGCAACACAGATGGCAAACGGCCAAACTCATGGTGGTCAGGGAGGGGTGGGGGGAACTTCGGGCCAAGACCCTCGCCAGTTGGAAGAGGGCGCTTCCCGCCGTGGTCGCCGCGGCTACGATCATCTCCGGATTCGCGGCGGTCGCCCAACTCACGGTCGCACTGGTGGTCGCCTGAGGAACGGGCTCCCGGGGCCGGGAGTGGAATCTCCCGGCCCCAGGCCTTCAGCCTCGGTTCAGCAGTGACTCCAATGCGTGCAACGCCGCGTCTCGACGAAGTCGATCGTGGAAGTACTGGTTGCGGTAGTTGCGCAGGCAGCTGTAGCAGGAGGTCTCCACCCCGCAGTCACACGCCGTGACCCGGTCCAAGGCCGCCTTCATGACCTCGGGGAAGTTCGCGGCGATCCGGGTGGCACCGCCGGCACCACCGGGAACCGTGTCGAACAGCACCAGGGCCATGGTGCCCGCCGTCCTTCGGAAGGTCGCTCCATCGATGTCGTCACGGCTGATGTCCAACACCGAAGAGGCACCCTCCAACAGCGCGTACAACAGGGAGTATCGGACCGGTTCGGAGGCGCGTCCGATGTCCAGACGGCCACCGAAGGAGATCTCCACGATGTCGGTCTCGTACCGATGGGCCAGGGACAGGTGGGCGAGTGGACCCTCGCACCGATTCCCCTTCAACGGATTCTCGTGCTCGGTGGGCGTCTTGCCGGTGGCCGTCCCCGTACCCCAGCCACACCAGCCGCAGATCCGGAAACCGTGCCCTCCGGGGCCGTCGGAGATCGCCACCAACTCACCTCTGCTGCCCGCCTGACACAGGACCTCGCCCCCGCCGGGCAGGGGCCAGATGTGGTTCTCGGGATCGGCCGCCAACCGCAGTACGTTGGTGGAACCATGCCAGGAACGCTGCGGGGGCGTCATCCCGGCGGGTTGCACCTTGGCGCTGGCGACGAAGCCGAACTCGGGAACGATGTACTTGGTCCTGCCTCCTCGGGCGGCCACACCGCAGGAGCGACACACACCTTCCAGCGGGTCCTTGGACTCGTCGTAGAAACCACAGTCGGCGCACACCCGGTAGTGGTGGGGGTGCAGTTCACGTCCGGGGAGCCGGTAGATGCCCGCCGAGGTCCACTTCTTCCCGCCCGCGATGATGGAACTTCCAGGGGCGTACTCGTAGATGGCCGAACTACGGTCCCGCGCCAGTTCCAATCGCCTGCCGACGGGCTCTCCCGAGTGATGGGTGCGCAGTTCGACGGTGTCCACCGGGAAGCCGTACTTGGGCAGCACGTTGCGAGTGGCGAGGAAACCCAGGAGCGGGCGCCGTACCACCGTGTTGATGGTCTTACCGAACCGCTCCGCCAACATGTCCTTGCGTGCCTCGAAGGCCTCCACCCGGCGCCGTTCGAAGTCCTCGACGTCTTGGGTCACCTCCAGGCGGATCCTCTCCAAGAGCTCGGTGAGCCCGCCGACCCAACCGCCTCCCGCCACGTCGATCTCCTGCGCGATCTCCAAGGGAAGGATCCTGAGCAGGGCCTCGGTGACGTGGCCCGGTACGGGGGAGAGGAAGTCGACGACCCGGGTGGCGGGAGCCGGCCGGTCCTCGTCACCGGACAGGAAGAACTCCCCCACCTTGTTCCAGGACTCGCCGGTGGTCTGGAACCAGTACCGGAAGAACGCCGCCATCGCCACCGAGTGCGCGTGCCGGCGGTCGATCCGGATGTTGGCGAGCGGCACGTAGGGCGCCCGCACCTCTCCGGCGATCATCTTCTCGGGTTCCTGGTATCGGAACAGGTCGTGGGAGCGACGTTGCGCGTAGGTGACCACCAAGGCCGCGGAGTCCGAGCGCCGTCCGGCCCGCCCCGCACGCTGTACGTAGTTGGCCGTGGTGGGCGGCATGTTGCGCATGAACACCGACTGGAGCTCGCCCACGTCCACGCCGAGTTCGAACGTGGTCGAGCAGGACAGCGCGTTCACCCGGCCCGTGACGAATTCCTGCTGCACGTTGGCCGCCTCCCGCGCCGACCACTGCGCGGTGTGCTCCTGAGCGGTCAACGCGACCGGGTTGAGCGTCCGGTATAGGTGCCGGTAGTGGTCGGTGTCCTTGTCGGCGTCGGGGATGTCGTAGGGGCGCAGCGTCCCGGGACAGTTCATGGTCGGACACACACCGCGCACCGACACCGGATGCAGACGCCGACAGGCGTCGCACTGGTAGGGGGCCTTCTCCGGAGTCACCAGGGACACCTCCAGCCCCTCGTGGTCGACCTGGTAGAGCGTTCCCAGCACACGGTCGTCCGTCGGGACGAACCAACCCTCGGGCATGTCCCGGAGCAAGTCCCACACCTTCTCCAGCACCTTCCGCGCCGGTACGTCATCCTCGGAGACCCCCAGCCGCTTCAGAACCCTTTCCAGGTAGTTGAGCCGTCGGTTCTGCCCCGAGGTCGGCACCCAACTGATCACCTTGCGCGCACGGTCAGCGCCATCTCGACGCACGTACACCGGACCGAGCCGGGGCATGAACGCCTCGTCGTCGGCGGCCACGCCCTCGGGCATGCTGAGGGCGCCCTGTTGACGCAACGTGCGCACCAGCTCCCCGAACAGGTCCCACACCTCGTCCTCGTCCAGCCCGAGCCGCTCGGTGAACGCGGGAGGCAGAGACACCCCCTCGGGTTGGGTCAGGTCCGCCCTGAGCAGGCCGCGCCCTTCCAACGACTGGCGGTCGTCGGTACTGACCAACTCACTCATCACCCAGGGCCCGACCCTGGACGCACGCTGACGCTTGGACACCTTGCGGCCGAACAACCCGGCGCGCTTGGCGGCTTGAGCGGTCTCATCGATCAGGTCGTCGATTCGCAGCTCGTCGTCCGGGTCGTGGATCGTGGTCATGCCCTCCAGGACGAGACGCCGGTGCTGGAACGTTCCGTAGCTGGTCTCCAGGTAAGGCGCGAAGAACGCCGCGGCCTGGCGGCTGTCGTTGAACATCAGCAGCTTGCGTCCGCCCCCGGGCTGATCGGCGACCTGTGCGTTCGTGTCCTCGGGCAGGGCCTGGTACAGCGCGGTGGCCACGACGGCGGCGGAGGCATCGTTACCACTCTCGAACCGGCGCAGGGTGTGGGTGCCGAGCGCGCCACAGTTCAGACACCGGGCGGCACGGTCGCCCTGCGTCTTGATCAGTCGGACTTCGCGTAGGGAACGCTCGGGACACTCGATCGCGCACGCGCCGGAGGGCGAGTCGACCAGGGACCCGCAGCCCACGCACAGGTAGGCGTTCCGGGTGTTGAGTTTGTTCGCCTGCTCCAGGGTGTCGTCATCGTCGTCGACGGTGATCGGCGTGCCGCCCAGGTGCAACCAGTCGGGCTTCTTCTGCCGCGAGGTCTGTGGAACAAGACGTGCCCCGCGCCCCTCCGCCTCGATGCTTCCCACCAGGTACAGGTCCCCGCACCTTTTGCAGGAGCCGATCTCGAAGCTGGGTGCCGAGCAGGTCTCGCAGGTCTCGTGCCGGGCCAACGACACGTGCGGTCCCTGATCGGTCAGACAGGCGAACGCGCCGTCGGTGGCCCGGGTGAACAGGTGGTATCGGGCCGACAGCAGCGGTGTGCCATCAGTGTCGCGGAACGCGCTGGCCAACGCGACCAGGTCCGCCAAAGCCCGTACTCGATCGGCGGCGGTCAACCCTTCGGTCCCGGAGACGGTCTCGGGGACGGCACCGAACAGTTCCTCCGCCAGCTCCTCCAGAGGTTTGGGGCCGCCACGGGCCAACAGCACGCGCAGATGTTGCAATCGACGTTCCCCGGCCAGGAGCGTGAAGGAGGAAGGAGCCTCGGCTCCGTGCTCGGCCGCGACGCTTCGCAGGGCGTGGTCGGGGTCGTCGTCCTCGCGTACGTTGCGGTAGTCCAACGCGGACAGCGGACCCCACGTGGAGTGGGGCATGGTGTCCCGGTGGGTGGCACGGATCAGGTCCTGCCTGGTGGGATCACCGTCATCCCAGTCGAATGGTGCGTCGAAGAGACGCTGGGCGAAGGTGGTGACCGCGCTCGCGTCGTCGCCGACGGTCGCGCTGGTGGCGATGCACCGGAGTTGTTGACCACGGGCGACGCGGTCACGCAGCCGGCGCAGCAGCATCGCCAGTTCCGCGGCCTTGGCCCCGTCGTAGACGTGCGCTTCGTCCACGGCGATGAACTTCCAGTGCCCGGCGTGCTCGCCCTCGAACAGGTCCAGGTCCGCCGGGCGCAACAGCAGGTACTCCAGCATCGCGTAGTTGGTCAGCAGTAGATGCGGCGGACTCTTGCGCATCTGCTCCCGGCTGAGGAGTTCGTTGTGCGGAGGGTTCTGGCCCGGGTGCAGGGCCCTGAAGGAATCCAGGGCCTGCTGTTCGGTCTCCTTGGTCTCCCCGGTGTAGCGACCGAAGGTGATGTGCGGGCTGGTGGCCAACAGCGTCTCGCGCAGTCGTTTGAGCTGGTCGTTGGCCAGCGCGTTCATCGGATACAGCAGGATGGCTCGAACCCCGGGGCCCAGTTCGCCGCGTTCGTGCTCGGCCTGGAGTTCGTTGAGGATCGGCAACAGGAAGCTCTCGGTCTTCCCCGACCCGGTCCCGGTCGCCACCACCAGGTTGCGGCCCTGACGGGCCTTGCGGATCGCCTCCTCCTGGTGGTTGTACAGCGGTCGGTCGAGATGGACGGCCGGGCCGGTGGGTGAGGCGAACCCGGGGGAGAGGACACCTTCCTCGACCAGTTCGCGTGGTGTTCGACCGGTTTCGTAGGCCGGGGTGGCCTCCAACAGCGGCCCCTTGCTCAGCAGGGGGCTGTCGGAGATCTGCTCGGAGAGCGCGTCCGCCAGGGCCGGGTCTCGCAGCGGCAACAGCGAGCCCAGGTAACGGCGGTAGCCGTCACCGATCAGTGCGCTCACGTCGATGGGGTCGAATCGGGAGGTCATCGGTTCTGCTCCTTGGCGAAGTGGGCGCGTTCGGCCCCGGCGAGGGCCAGTTCGGCCAAGACGATGTCGATGCGGACGAGGTCGGGAGCGTGCCGGGCCAGGTCCCCCCAGACCGCGCGTTGCCCACGGGCCAGGGAGGCGAAGGCGGGTACGCCGCGTGCGGCCAACCGTGCGGACAGGGCCAGGGCCAGGGACGCGGCGGGCAGGTTGCGCCAGCGGGCGGCGCCCGGGGCGTGGCGTGGTTCCAGCAGGTCCAGGACGGGACGGCGGTAGGTCTGGTCGAGGCGTTTGGCCAGGTGCAGGACGCTCCCGGCGATGTCGGGCGCGGCGGAGCGTATCCGGTGCATGGCGGGTCGATCACGTGCGCTGAACAGCCCCAGAGCGGCCTGGGTGCGTGAGTCCTCGTCCAGCAGGGCGCGTGGGACCACCCGGGCCGCCTGCCAGATCGCGGTGACCTGGTCCGGTGACATCCGGGCCAGGTGCTCGGCGTTGGTGTCGAACCTGCCCGCGCCCGAGGCCGGGTCCGCTTTCCCCCGAAGCAGGGTCATGGCGATCCCACCACATCGCCGTTCCAACTGTTCCATCAGCTCGGCGTGGTCGGGGTCGGAGACCTCGGCGTCGATCAGGGGCATGAGGTCGCTGGTGGCCAGGGCGGCCGCTGCGGGCAGACGGTGCCACAGTTCCGCCGCCTGCCGCACGGGCACGCGCCCACCCGCTGGAGAGGCGACGAGTCCTCCGGTGACCAGTGCCCATACGCTCTCGGTGGCGGACAGCTCGGAGTCGCCGTGGGCCATGAGCGCCGGCAGCGGTGTGTTGCCCAAGGCGTCGGCACAGGCGATGATCCGCTCTGGGGGCACACCGGAGCGGGCCAGGAGGTCGGAGGCCCCCAGCACCCGCCACAGGCGAACGGCGTTGTCACGCGAAAGCGGCAGGGAGTCCAGGCCGTCCCCGGTGGCGAAGGCGGCGCACAGTCTTTCCTCCTCCTCGTCGGAGCCGGTGGGTCGCCCCTGGGCCGGGCAGCCCAACACGTTCGGGTCGTCGCTCCCGGGCCAACGGGGATGGTCGGTGACCGACCACGGGTCCTCTACGGCCAACAGCAGCCGCATGGGCCCGGCCTCGCGCAGCTCATCGGGGAGGGGAACGCGCCCGTCCACTGGTACGGGTAGTACGACCGGTGCCCGCCACGGTGCGCCGCGCAGGTACACGGCCGCGCTGACGTCGTCGATACCGGCGAACCCTTCGAGTTCGATCACCCCGTCGCGGACCTCCGCGCCGCTCGCGAACCTCCTGGGCCGCACGACGGCCACGGGCATCGGTGTCGAGCCATGCCCCACGACCAGACGCAGATGGCGCCGCGCGGCGGCCGTCTCCACGAGCTGCCCGAGGGGATAACGGTGCGTGTTCGCCCCGAGTACCGAGATCGCGTCCACCCGCTGGACGACGTCCGTGCCCTGCAAGGCGAGCAACGGGCCGGGGCCCGGTTCGCCCTCGGGTACCCGCACGAGCAGGTCACCCGCATCCGACACGGACTCACAGTCCAACCGCGCGGCTTCGACGCGCCACTGCGGGGACGTCTCACCGGTGGTGAGCAGACGCAGGTGCGGGGGCTCGACCAGTAGGGACACCACCGAGGTTCCGGCGCGCACGGTGACGGGACGGGCCACCACCCGAGGACCGAACCGCGGATGGGCGGGCTCGACCTCGACACCGTCGGCGGCCGCCAAACGCGTCTCGGCCGGCACCAGCCCTCCTGGTTCGATGACGCGCACACGTGGTGTGTGTCGGGCGTCGAGCCCCTCGACGATGGTGATCTGCCGGCTCAACCCACGCCCGAGCGGGCCCCGAACGTTCACGGTGTAGGAGCCCACCACGGGCGATCGCAGGTCCGCCAGAAGGACGACGTCCTCACCGGAGTCCGCCCGTACGCGAGAGATCAGGCGCCCCTCCTCCGCTGACCGCACCTCCACCGACCACTCCACCGACACGCCCTCCGCCTCGGGCAGGACCACGGAGGGCCGGTGCGGGTACACCGGTGCCCCGAGCGGGGTGGTCGCGCCGGGAACGGGTTCGGGCAGTTCCAACCGGGGTCGCTCCCGGCCCTGGGCACGGTGGTGGGAACCCCCTTCCAACCGGATCGAGTCGCCCCGGTACAGCTGTAGCCGACGCAGGGACCACCCCTCCCAGCCATAGGGCACGTCGGACTCGCCCAGTTCCTCCACCGTCTCGGATTTTTCGAGCACGTGGTCGCCGGGATGCATCACCCACACCGGCCCGGGCGACAACGTCGCGTCGGTACCGGTCAACGCACCGGAGTCGTCGAAGACCAGGAGCGGGTCCAGCGGATCGATCAGGTCCAGTTGCTCGCGTACCCCGAGCCCCTGCGGGGTGACGTTCACCGAACGGGTGGGGCGGGCGAGCGCGAACACGGTCGGTTCGGCCGCCGCGCCCCAACGACGGCGGGTACGCACGGTGTGGGTGCCCTCGTCGGTGGTGACCTCCCACGAGACGTCGAGGTCGTCGGTGCCGTCCAGAACCGGCAGGACGACGTGGATTCCGTGGACGAAGGGATCCAGACGCAGACGTGCTCGGGCCGCGCGGGGCGTGGCGGATTGCCAGAGCGGTTGTCGGGGGAGGGCGCCCCGACCCGCCGCGCGCTCCAACGCGGCTACCGCCGGGGCGTGGAACCGCTGGGGTAGCCCCACCTCCCGAGGAGCGGCGTCGGGGTCCTCGCGCAGGAGATCCATCAGTTGCATGCATCGCTCGATGGTCTCCAGGGCGTAGTCACCACCGGAGGAGATGAACCTGTCGGCCGGCATGTCCAGGTCCCTGAGCCGGTGACGACCGGAGACGGCCCACAGGTGGAACCCGTACGCGTCCAACCCGGGTTCCACCGCGCTCCGGTGCAACAGCAGGTCGAAGACGTCACCCAGGCAGTAGGTGGGGATCCCCGAGTGCATCAGGATCGGATCCACGTAGGGGTAGCTCATCCCGGGGAAGGTGTCCACGCCCAGGATTTCCAGGGAGCGCAGGAAACGGGTGCCCCAGGCTTCGGTCTTGCGACGCGAACTGGGGACCTTCGTGCTCTCCCACAACGCCGGCCAGAAGGTGCCGTGGGCGTAGCGCCTGGTGGCCACCCCCACTGTGACCGCCGTCAGGCAGGCGGGCCAATGGTGCAGGTTCGAGCGCCCGTACACGTCGAGTTCCCGGGTGAAGATCGACCCCAGCGCCCGAGCCGCCTGGTCGAGTTCCTTCGCGTTGAAGGGCGCCTCGGAGACGAGGGAGACCGACTCCAGGTGCGGACGCCACTCGGCCTCGCGAATGTCGAGCAACTGCCGTGGTGTGACCTTCTGCGGGTGGGCTTCCGGTTCCTCCTGCTCGAAGGGCAGGGGAAGGGGCAAGGACATGGCCGGACTCCAGGGGGTGTGTCGTCGGATGGAGCGGTGATGCCGATGCCATCAACATAGGGACTGCCTGAAAACATTGTCAACCTGAGTAAGGCTGTGGTGTACTGTTCACGACCGAGGAAAGGAGGCTTCGATGGCGCAGAACACGACTGTCACCGCGGCCGACATCGCGCGCATCGCGCAGGTGAGCCGGACCACGGTCAGCAACTGGCGCAAACGCCATGGGGACTTTCCCGAACCCGTGGGAGGCAACGGAAACCGGGCGTTGTTCGACCTGGCTCAGGTCGAACGGTGGTTGGCCGGCAGCGACCGCATGCCCGAACGCGCCCCCCACGAACAGGTCTGGGAGCGGATCCGGGTGACGTCTGCCGAGGAGGGCGATCTGGGAGAGGTCGTCGCCGATGTCCAGGAACTGTTGCTCCACCTGTCCCAGGGACGGGCCACGAAGAAGGCGGCGGATCGGGTGGCCAACCACCAGGGAGGCACCGACCTGGCCGAAGCCGTGCGAGGAGCGGCCACCACCCCGGACGCCGCCCGGGAACTGTCCGGACACCTGCACGAGGCCTACCTGGGCGCCCTGGGCGGCAAGGCGCACCTCAGCCCCGCCCCCCTGGCACACCTGATGGTCGACCTGGCCGACGTACGCGGAGCCGAGGTCTTCGACCCCGCCTGTGGCACCGGCTCCCTGCTGCGCACCGCATCGAAGGACGGAGCGGTGGGCCTGTACGGACAGGAGATCGAGGAAGCCGGCGCGCGCCTGGCCCAGGCACTGGTCGGACTGGTGCCCAGCGGAGCCCCCGGGCGGGCCATGGGAGGAGACTCCCTCACCGCAGACGCCTTCGACGGACGTCACTTCGACGCGGTGCTGTGCAACCCGCCCTTCAACCAACGTGACTGGGGCGCCGACGAACTCGCCTACGACGAACGATGGGCCTACGGAGTCCCACCTCGCTCCGAATCCGAACTCGCCTGGATCCAACACTGCCTGGCCCACACCCGCCCCGGCGGCCGCGACGTCGTACTCATGCCCCCTGCGGCCGCCTCCCGGCCCTCGGGCCGCCGCATCCGGCGGGAACTGCTTCGGCGGGGAGCGCTGGCGGCCGTCATCGCTCTGCCGATCGGTGCGGCCGCGCCCCTGCACGTGGGGTTGCACCTGTGGGTGCTGGAACAGCCGGAGACGGAGGCCGTGCAGCGGCACCGGGTGCTCTTCGTCGACACCGAGAGCGATCGTGGTGGGGGAGAGGATCGCAGGCCCGCGGACTGGGACGAGCTACGCGATCGAGTGGGTCGGAGTTGGCGAACGTTCCTGGACGGGCCCGACACGGTGGTGGACGAGACAGGGTTCAGCCGGGCCGTGCCCGTGGTCGAATTGCTGGACGACAGCGTGGACCTGACCCCGCAGCGCCACCTGCCCGCCACCGTCCCCGAGGTGAGTCCGGCCCAGGCGCACAAGGGCGTGGGCAAGGTCAGACGAAGACTCCTGCGCACCCTGGAGGACACACGTTCGTCCGTCCCCGGTGTCGGGTGGGGCGCTCGTGAGCCGGGGGAGTGGCGGATGACCACCCTCGACGACCTGTCCCGGTCCGGGGCCCTGGCCGTCTATCGGGCACCGGTTGTACCCGTCGTCGATCTGGATGAGGGCACCGGGCCAAGGGTGCTCACCCCCGGCGACGTCAACGGTGGTGGCGAGGCGAGCAAGCGCCTCGCCGAACCGGTGGAGCCGGAAACCACGGGACACCAGGTGATCCAGGAAGGGGACGTGCTCATCCCTTCGGCTATGACCAGGAGCGGGGCCTCCAAGATCCGGGTGGTCACCGGGATCGACGCCGGTGCGCTCTTGGGGAACCCGCTGTACCTGGTGCGTCCGGACCCCGCCCACCTCGACGCGTGGTTCTTGGCCGGCTTCCTCGCCGATGAGGACAACCTGCGCCGGGCAGGACAGGGCTCGACGATCCTGCGCGTGGACTTTCGGCGGTTGCGCGTGCCGCTGCTGCCGCTGGCGGAACAGCACCGCTACGGCGCGGCGTTCCGCGAGCTGCACGAGTTTCGGCAGCGGCTGGAACAGGCCCGTGATACCGCCGGTGAACTGGGAGAACGCCTCACCAGCGGACTGCGAACGGGGCTCTTGGAGCCGCCGGTCGAGCCGCCGCCGGCGGGCGCCGAGGAACCCGTGGAAGAGGTCACGGGAACCCCGTGAATCAGACAGACTTGAACCAACCCCGCTGCATGCCCCTTCAGGCGCACACCCCTTCGGAAGGACCCCGGTGAATTCGAGTACCCATCAGGAGATGGTGAGCTTCGTCTGGTCGGTCGCGGACCTGCTCCGCGGTGACTACAGGCAGTCGGAGTACGGCAAGGTCATCCTGCCGTTCGTCGTGCTGCGTCGCTTGGACTGTGTGCTGGAGCCGACCAAACAGGCGGTGCTGAGCGCACACGAGAAATTCAAGGACAAGCCCGTCCACCACGAGTTCGTGCTGCGGGCGTCGGGGCACAGCTTCTACAACACCAGCCCGTTGACCTTCGAGCGCATCGCCGCCGACCCCTCCCAAACGGCGAACAACCTCACTCACTTCATCAACGCTTTCTCCTACAACGCCCATGAGGTGCTGGAGAAGTACGAGTTCGAAGGTCAGATCCGAAAACTGGACAACTCCGGCCTGCTCTACCAGGTGGTGGGCAAGTTCGCCGACCTGGACCTGTCTCCGGATCGGATCTCCAACGTCCAGATGGGTTACATCTTCGAGGAGCTTCTCCGTAAGTTCTCCGAGATGTCCAACGAGACCGCTGGTGAACACTTCACCCCGCGTGAGGTCATCAAGCTGATGGCCAATCTTCTCTTGGCTCCGGATGAGGACGTTCTGCGCACCCCCGGCATCATCCGCCAGATCCTGGACCCGGCCTGTGGTACCGGCGGGATGCTCACCGAGATGCACGACCACATCACGGCCCTGAATCCGGATGCCAAGGCGGTCGTGTTCGGCCAAGAGCTCAACCCCGAGTCCTGGGCGATCTCGCGATCGGACCTGATGATCAAGGGCCAGGACCCCGAACACATCAAGTTCGGCAACTCCTTCAGCCACGACCGACACCAGAGCCGCAAGTTCGACTACATGCTCGCCAACCCGCCGTTCGGTGTGGAGTGGAAGAAGGTCAAAGACGATGTGGAGGCCGAGTACGAACTGGGCTCCTCCGGTCGCTTCGAAGCCGGGCTACCGCGCATCAATGACGGATCGCTGCTGTTCCTGCAACACATGATCTCCAAGATGAAGCCGGTCCAGCTCGACGAGGAGGGTGAGAAGCGGGGTGGCAGCCGTATCGCCATCGTCTTCAACGGCTCCCCGCTGTTCACGGGTGCGGCCGGCTCCGGTGAGTCCGAGATTCGCCGCTGGATCCTGGAGAACGACTGGCTGGAGGCGATCGTCGCCCTGCCGGATCAGTTGTTCTACAACACCGGTATCTCCACCTACTTCTGGATTCTGACCAACCGCAAGGATCGTGCCCATGAGGGCAAGGTCAAGCTGATCGATGCCCGCGAGCACTGGACCAAGATGCGCAAATCCCTGGGGGAGAAGCGCAAGGAGGTCAGTGCCGAGCAGATCACCGAGCTGACGCGGCTGTACGCGGACGCGCTGGGGGTGGTCGAGGACCCCGAGCACCCGCTGCACGGCAAGGTGAAGGTGTTCGGCAACGAGGACTTCGGATACCAGCGCATCACCGTGGAAAGGCCGCTGAAGCTGCGCTTCGAGGTCACCGAGGAGACGCTGGTCGAGCTGAGCGCCGCGTTGGACAAGGGCAAGAGCACCGCCAAATACGAGCAGAAGGCGGAGCTGGTCGAGGCGCTGCGGTCACTGGTGGGTGGTGAGCCGAGCATCAAGAAGACCGAGTTCGCCGATCGGGTCCAGCAGGCTTTGGCCGAGGGCGGTATCGCCAAGCCGCCGACGCCGGTGATGAAGGCCGTGTGGGGTGCGGTGTCGGTGCGCGACCCCGAGGGCGAGGTCCAGAAGAAGAAGGGCGAGCCGGAACCGGACACGGACCTGCGCGACTTCGAGAACATCCCGCTGGACGAGGACATCGACGCCTACATGGAGCGTGAGGTCCTGCCGCACGTTCCGGATGCGTGGGTGGAGAAGGACAAGACGAAGATCGGGTACGAGATCCCCTTCACTCGACACTTCTACGTCTACACGCCGCCAAGGCCGCTGGAGGAGATCGACACGGAGTTGAAGGAACTTGAGGCCGAGATCCAGCGGCTGCTTGGCGAGGTAACCAAGTGACTACTTCGACGCGTATGGTCAAGTTGGGGCGTATCGCCAGGACTATAAGTGGCGTAGGATTCCCTCACTCTTTTCAGGGAAGCGGGACTGGTGAAATTCCTTTCCTGAAGGTTTCGGATCTTTCATTGGCTGAGAATTCCCAAGGCGTGCGCGAGGCGAACAATTGGGTTAACAGGTCGACGCTTTCCGAATTGGGTGGCCGAGTTTCTCCTGTTGGGTCCGTAGTATTTCCGAAAGTTGGGGCGGCCCTCCTGAAGAATCAGAGGAGGGTTCTTCTGCGTGAAGCTGCAATGGATAATAACTTGATGTCTGTGGTTCCTCGGATTGGGGATGCTGCATTCTTAATGTATGCCATGACGACCATCGACATGGGGGAGCTTTCTGGGTCTGGTCCGCTACCTTATGTTAGTGAGTCACAGGTTAAAGATCTTTGGGTGCACTTCCCGGAAGTCGAAGAGCAGTGGCGCATTGCTGACTTCCTCGATGCTGAGGTTGGTCGGATCGGAAGTATTATGGCTGCTCGGAGATCTCAGATGAGAATATTTGAGGAGCGTGAGGCGAGCTTCATCTCTGAACGCCTATTTCCTGGAAGTATCGGACGTGCATCCGGAGAATTTCCCTGGCCGTGGTTGCCTCGCGCTGAGGAATCCCCAATTCTGGTTCGCCTTGGTTACCTTTGTCATGTTCAAGGTGGCGTTACTGTCGACGCATCGCGTGGGAGATCCGAGACTGATGTGACACGGCCTTATCTCCGAGTAGCGAATGTCAAGGCTGATCGGTTGGAGCTCGGTTCTGTTACTGAGATCACGGTTCCCAAAGCGGTAGCGGATCGCTCGGCGCTTCAGCCTGGAGATGTGTTGATGACCGAGGGTGGGGATATCGACAAACTCGGGCGTGGAACAGTCTGGAGTGGTGAACTCCCTGGAGCGCTGCACCAGAACCATGTGTTCGCCCTGCGACCGGATCCTGAGCGACTTGATGCTGAATATCTAGCACTGCTCACGCGCTCCCTGCATGGGCGTTGCTATTTTGAAGCAACCGGTGTTAAGAGCACCAATCTGGCTTCAACAAGTAGCAGCAAGGTCAAGTCTTTTCCTATTCCTCTTGTTTCCTTGGCAGAGCAGCACAAGGCTGCTGTCGAGGTGAACGGCTCACTTGCAGAGATTGGTCGCCTTCGCTCCGCCTTGGTGCGTCAGATCGACCTTCTGGAAGAGCGAAAGCGTGCGCTGATCACCGCTGCTGTCACTGGTCAGATCGATGTCACTACCGCGCGAGGAGCTGACGTGTCATGAGCCCCGTGTATGACGAGAACACCTTCGAAAGCCACATCGTGGCCTCGATGCTGGACCGTGGTTGGATCCAGGGCGACAACAGTTCCTACAGCCCCGAATTGGCACTGGACACCGCTCAGCTCTTCATCTTCATCGGTGCGACCCAGGCCGAGGTCTTCGATGAACTCATCAGCCGTTGCGGCAGCTCTCAGGATCAGGCCCAGGCCACCTTCGCCAAGACGCTCGCCAAGCGGATCAACACCGAGGGCACCCTCCATGTCCTTCGTAAGGGCATCACCGTCGAAGGACTGAAGTTCGCTCTCGCCTACTTCAAGCCCTCGCACACCATCGCCGAGAACGCCCTCGCCGAATACGACGCCAACCGGATCAGCGTCACTCGGCAGCTGCGTTACGCCACCCGAGACGACAGCCAGAACAAGGCGTTGGACTTGGGGTTGTTCGTCAACGGCCTCCCCGTCGCCACCGCTGAACTGAAGAACCCCCTGACCGGGCAGAACGTCAACGACGCCAAACGTCAGTACGTCCGTGACCGGGACCCGCGCGAACCGCTCTTCCACAAGCGCGCTCTCGTGCACTTCGCCGTCGACCCCGACCTGGTCTTTCTCACAACCAAGCTCGCCGGCAAGGACACCCGCTTCCTGCCCTTCAACACCGGTTCCGAAGGCCCAGGGAATACCGGCGGCGCCGGCAACCCACTCCCCACCGCCGACCAGAGCGGATACCGCACCGCCTACCTGTGGGAGACGGTCTGGGACGTCGACAACTGGCTCGACCTGCTAGAACGCTTCATCCACGTCAAGCGCGGCAAGGACGACAAGGGCCGCCGACGCGACACCGTCATCTTCCCTCGCTTCCACCAGTGGCACGCCGTGCGCCGCATGGTCGACCACGCCGCACTCCACGGCGCCGGGAACAACTACCTCATCCAGCACTCGGCCGGCTCGGGCAAGTCCAACACCATCGCCTGGCTCGCGCACCGGCTCTCCTCCCTGCACACCCCCGCCGACGTCTCCCTCTTGGACCCGGCCGCCGTCGCCAAGGGCCTTCAGCCCAACACCCCCGTCTTCGACAAGACCGTCATCATCACCGACCGCTCGGTCCTGGACAAGCAGCTTCAGGACACCGTCGGTGACTTCTCTCAGGTCGAAGGACTGGTCGGGCGGATCAGCGGCAAGGGTGGTTCCAAGTCCGCCCAGCTCGCCGAGGCACTGTCCACCTCCACCAAGCGCATCATCGTCGTCACCCTCCAGACCTTCCCCGCCCTGCTGGAGTACCTCAAGCGCGAACCCACCGAGATCCGAGGCGGCCGGTTCGCGATCGTGGTCGACGAGGCGCACTCCTCCCAGAGTGGTGAAGCGGCCAAGGACGTGAAGAAGGCCCTGCGTGACCTGGGCCTGGACGCCGACGACGACAGCGACGAGACCAACGGCGAGGACACCCCCAGGTCCACCGAGGACGCGCTACGCGAATCGGCCGCCTACCGGGGTCGCAGCGCCAACCTGTCCTACTTCGCCTTCACCGCCACCCCCAAGCACAAGACCCTCAACCTGTTCGGGGTGCGTAACGAGGCCACCGGTCTCTACGAGCCATTCCACACCTACTCGATGCGCCAGGCCATCGAAGAGGGCTTCATCCTCGACCCGATGCGCAGTTACATCACCTACGGCACCCAGTACCGCCTGCTGAACGCCAACACCGAGGACCGTGAGGTCGACGCGGCCAAGGCCAAGTCGCAGCTGGCCAGGTTCGCGCTGTTGCACGACTCCACGCTCGCCCAGCACGCAGAGACCATCGTGGAGAACTTCAACGCCGTCACCCGCAAGCAGATGGGTGGGCGGGCCAAGGCCATGGTGGTCACCCGTTCCCGGCAGGCGGCCCTGTGGCTGTACGAAGCGATCGGTAGCTACCTGAAGGACAGCGGAGCACCCGACCCGGGTGCCCTCCTCGCGGTCTCCGGTTCGCTCAAGAACCGGGCGGGTGAAGAGGTCAGCGAGCACAGCATCAACGGGTTCGCCGAGAGTGAGCTGCCCCAACGCTTCGCCGCGACCCTGGCGGACGACCCCACGGCCGTGAAGCGCAACGGCAAGGAATACCGGCTTCTCATCGTCGCCGACAAGTACCAGACCGGATTCGACCAGCCGCTGCTGACCACCATGTTCGTGGAGAAGTCCCTCAAGGGCGTTGCGGCGGTGCAGACCCTGTCCCGGCTGAACCGGACCCACCCCCTCAAGTCCCAGAGCGACCTGCGGGTGTTGGACTTCGTCAACGACGCCGAGGACATCCGGGACGCCTTCCTGCCCTACTACGAGCAGGCCGTGACCGCCGAGGCAGATCCGGACATCCTGCACACCATCTCCCATCGGGTCATGCACGAGTTCAACGTGCTGGTCCGGGACGAGATGCAAGGGTTCGCCGAAGCCTTCCACAAGCTGGACGTCCAGCCCGGCGCCGATAACCTGAAGAACCATCCCGAGCTCAACAGGTTCACGGCCCTGGCCGTCGAGCGGTTCGCTGCCTTGCTGGAGAGTGAGGAAGAGGACGAGCGCACCGACGCCGACCGTTTCCGCGCCGACCTGAACGACTACGTCACCAAGTACGCCTTCCTCTCCCAGATCATGCGCTACCCGGACACGGATCTGGAGCGCCTGTACCTGTACGGCCGGTTCCTGCTGCGGGTGCTGCCCGCACGCAAGGATGGGGGAGTGGACATCGGTGAGGTGGACCTGAGCCACCTGAAGCTGTTCCGTAAGGGCGAGAGTGACCTGAAGCTCAGTTCTGATGAAGACCAGGAGCTGCCCGGGTTCTCGGACGGGGCCGGCAGCGCTTACGACCCGAAGAAGGAACTGCTGTCGGAGATCATCGAGATCTTCAACGAGCACTTCGGCCAAGACCTCAGTGAAGCCGACAAGCTCATGATGGAGGAGCGCCTCCAGACGGTCATGGACGACCCCGACGTCGAGATGGCCGCCGTAAACAACGACGAGGGCGCGTTCCGGCACAAGTTCGACCCGGCGATGAAGAACGCCGTGATGGACCGATACGAGAGCGGGGTGGAGTTCACCGAGCGTTATATCGGTGAGCAGGACTTCCAGAGCTCCATCAACCGGGCGATGAGCCGGGCGGCCTACCGGCTACTGCGCCAACGCAACGGCCTCAGCGCCGCTTGAGCCGCAGTACTTGGCCTGCGAACTGTTCGGCCCCGCCTCGCTGACTCAAAGCAGGCAGGGCCGAACAGTTCGTGGTCTCATTCTGTTCGCCACAGGTACAAGATCGTCGAGAGGAAGAACGGTCAGTGTGTCAGGCGCCCTTGGCGATACCGAGGAAGGCCTGCCACTCGTCCGCCGCGAAGAACAGTGCGCCGTGCTTGCGGTTCTGTGTATCGCGGATGCCGGTAGTCGGACCTTCGGCCACCTCCACGCACTCACCCCGCTCGGCACTGTAGCTGGACTTGCGCCAAGGGTTGTGGGCGACCTCTGCGCAGGCAGCCTCACTCTGTGAGTAGCTGGACTTGAACCAACCTGTCATCAAGCCTCCTCAGGGAGCCCATTCTGGGTGGCGCTGAGAAGCGCCTGCCACTCGGCTGAGGGGAAGATGAGCATGCCAAGGTCACGATGCTTGGTGTCTCGTACGGCGGCCCCATTACCTATGTCGGCCACTTCGACACAGTTCGTCGACGTTCCGCTATAGCTGGACTTGCGCCAGTTTGCTGCGTACGGCCGCATAACTACTCCTTCTCCAAGGCTTGGGCGGCTTGTTCCAAGTATTCGAGGCTCTGTGCAGGACGCCAAGCATCTGCGAGTAGTCGTTCGAACACGTTGGTGTGCTGCGCCAAAGCGTCTTGATCGTCCCAGAAGAGACTTGTGTTGTCGTTGATAGTCACGAGCACCGACAACTCATCCAAGGTGAGCAGGGTGAATTCGCCGGTCACCAGTGCAGCGTGCGCTCCTGCCTCGAAGGGGAGTATCTGGAGGGTGACGTTTCGCTGCTCGGCGAGTTGAGTGAGTTGCCGAATCTGTTCGGCCATCACCTTAGAACCTCCGACGGTTGTTCGGATGGCTGCTTCGCTGATGATCGCCCACAGATGCGCGCCTCGTTCCTGCCAGGTGGCTTGCCTGGTAAGGCGAACCTCTACAGCGGCATCCACAACTTCAGGTGCCGCACTGGGCATTGTGCCCTTGAAGAGAGCGCGAACGTAAGCTTCGGTCTGCATCAAACCGGGGATGAGTACGGGTTCGTAGGTCCGGATGCGTCGTGCCTCGTTTTCAAGGCCGATGTAGGTGCCGTAATGGTCCGCGATGCCGCTGGACTGCCACCAGCCCGAGGAACGCGCTTCCTTGCGCACGTGTAGGAAGCGCTTGATGGCCTCGAAGTCAAGCTCGTAGTACTCCAAGAGACGTTCCAGGCTGCCAGGCCCTGGGATGGCCCCTTCGACCCCGGGTGTCTCCCAACGCGAAACGGTGGAGACGTTCACCTTGATGGCGCGAGCCACTTCGGAAAGCTTCCTACCTCCACGCAACTTGCGCAAATCGGTCGCAAGTTGCCATTGGGCGACGGTGGGGCTCATTGTCATGTCTTCCATACTGCACTGGCTCTTCGGCTCGGCAAAATTCCTCCAAGGGATTTGTGGATGCGGATTGCATCTGCGTGTTTCTCGGTGTCTACTGTAACCATCCCCCGACCCTCGGTAAGCAGAGGGTCGGACGTTGCCGAGGAGGTCGTCTGTGGTTGGTGAGTTTGGGATAGGTGTGCAGCTGGAGGGAGCGGGATGGGAGAGCTATGGGGGAGGGGTGTGGTCGACACGGAAGGAACGCGGGCTCTCCCTTCCCCTCGTCGCCGACCTGGTGCTGACCACACCCGAACTCCTCCAGGAGCTCGAATCAGGCGGCTGCGACCCCGGCCTCCGCATCGCCCGGGACCTCGATCGGGCGCTGAACGCCGGCGGTGAGCTCTGGAACTCTTGGGCCTCGGCGCACCTGGCGGCCCTCTTCCACTCCGACCGGCCGCCCACCATCACCGACGCTCTGAGCGAGGCCTTCCAGGTCCGGGCCTATGCGCCCCTCGTTCTCCCGGACCCCTACCTCACCGACTCCTACGCCGCCGCGTTGCACCGGCTCGAAGCCCCGATGAACCTTCCGCTCTCCACCAACGCCCCTGTCGAGGAGACTGGCCGGCTGCACCCCACCACCGCCACCACGCCCCACTGCCTGGTGGTCGACGAAATCGCCCTGACCCGGTACCTCGCACCGGCCGAAGTCCTGCGGGCCCAGCTCCTGCACCTGCACCATTTGGCCCAGCAGGACCGCGTCCCCGCCACCACCGGTCCCCACCCCGGGCTGCGTGGCGCCTTCTGGACGCTGTGCTACTCCCCGGCCCGCACTTTGGTCTACACCCCGCACCCCTGCGGTACCGGCCACTTCCACCGCGAATCGGCCACCGTCAAGGCTCACACCGACCTGTTCGCCACCCTCCAAGGGGTCGCCCTACCGGCCGAGGACTCCCTGCACCGCATCGCGGAACTCGCCGCGCGGCTCACCCCCAGTCCCCGCCAAGCCCTCACCGACCACTGACCGAGCACCGAACCATCCACACCCCGGCATGAAAAAGCTCTGGCGGGTGCGCCAACACCCCCAGAGCAGGCCGATCGAAGTTCCAACCATCCCGCTTCAAAGAACGAAGGAGTCTGACCGACATGTCCATTGTGCCTCAGCCGTTCCCGCCCGTGCACGTGCACCCCGCCCCCAAGCCCGTGCCCACCCTGGGTTTCCCGGGTCGCCGCTGGCCCTGCCTGCTCTACCCGGGCGACCTGGCACACCTGGCCATCATGCGCCGTGACCTGCACTGCGACCTGGCGGGCCTGGTCGGCCTGCACTCCGACACGGCCGCCGACATCGTCCTGTGCGCCAGCGAAATCTTCGCCAACGCCATCGATCACAGCCGATCCGGTGAACCCGACGGCAACGTCGTCCGCACCCTGACCATGCCCACCGCCACCACCCTGCGCCTGGGCGTCATCGACGACGGCCACCGCACCAGCCTCGCCCCGAACGACCCGCTGACCGAACCGGTCATCCCCACCGATCGCACCCTCACCGAATGGGAGGAGGCCGAACGAGGCCGGGGCCTGCTCATGGTCGAACACCTCTCCCAACGCTGGGGCAGCCGCAAGGTCCTGGACTTCCCCTTCTGCGAGGGTCTGGGCACCTTCCTGTGGGCCGAGTTCGCCTTCACCGGCCCCCGCGCCCCCTTCGGAGCCCTGGTATGAGCCCCGGACCTGTCACGGGTGAACTGCGCGCCGTGCTGGACGCGCCTCGGGGACAGCGCTTCTCCCGCCCCGGGGCCTCGTCCCCGAACATGGAGACCCCGCGTGCCCGCCGGCACGCCCTGGAACGGCGTCTACTCGTCCAAATGGCCGACAATCCCCATGGGGTCCTCCCACTCTGGGCACCCCTGTACTCCACCCGAGTGACCGAAGACGAGCGCCACGCCCACGAAGTTCCTGAACTCGAACGTCCTGAAGATCCGTGGAAACCCTCACCCGCTCCGCGACACCGGCCACGGCCGATGATTCCGAGTCCCCGCCCGGCTCCGGATGATGGCCCGCCTCCGCCCCGGCCGGCGCGTCCGCCATCGCCGCGCCGACCTCGGCGTCCGCACAGCCATCGCAAACCCCGTCGTCGCAGCTCGTACGTGGGCCGGCAGGTGCTCGGCTACATCCTGGCCACCGCTATCGGAGCACTCGCCCACCACCTGGTCCCGTTCCTGTCCTGACCCACACAGCGGGCCGGGCGCCCTCGCCGCCCGGCCCCGCCGCCTCACCCCGGAGCAGACTCCACAGGATGATCCTGGCGCCAGAACTTGTCCTCGCCGGTAGCGAGGATTAAATAATTCCAGGTCAGGGTAGGGGTATCCGGATTATTCCTGGACGCTCGTGCAGCGCACCCGTGGACGCGGATGGGCCCGTGCGATGACGGGCCCCGGTAGCTGACGTAGGAGTCAGTGACTCCGCCTGATGACGGCCTTCCCCCGCCTGTCACGCACCCAAGTGACCACGACGATGGTCACCGTGGTGACGAGTCCCAAGACGGGCAGGCTGATCCGGGTGAGCCCCCACAGGAGCTGTCTCGTCGGAGCGTTCTCGTAGAGGTCCTTGGAAGCGATGCCGAAATCAGTGTCCGGGTTTTCGCAGACGATGTCATGGGTGCCGGTCTCGGTGAGCTCCAGGGTTTGGACCAGGTTCCATTCCTCGGCCCCGAAGTAGTAGCCGCTCGCGGCGTGCAGCTCGGTTTCTCCATGAACGCCGGAAGGAGTGGTGACCATGCAGTAGCCGTTGAACTTCAGCCCATAGACTCCGATTTCCCCGAGATCCCCTTCCTCGACATCCAGCCGAACCTCCAGGTCGCGGCCCACCTCGCTGATGAAGTCGGGAGCGGGATGACGTACCCAGGGGCCCAGGGCGAGAAGGATTCCGAAGACCACCAGCGTGACGACGGCGCAGATCAGACTCGCGACGTAGCCACTACGCAGACGAGGCCTACCTGGAGTGTTGGGGGAATCAGGGGGCAAAGGTGTGGAAGTGGAGGACATCGCGACATTATGGCATCGGATCACGACCAAGGGTGAGCGGTGGGTCGGTGATGTCTTGTACCTGTGGATCGGAGCCGGTGCCCACTGTCCGGTTGAGGACCTTCGGCCGCGAGCCCTGATCCACAACCCCCGTAGGATCGCCCTTCGAGGACACAGCAGCCGCGTGGCCGGGCCGGTTGGGCGGTGGGCCGCGCCCGAGGCGGATGGGAGCCCGGTGCACACCACACCCGAGCGGATCGCCGACCGGTACGAACTCGTCGGCGTCATCAGCACCGGTGGCATGGGGCAGGTGTGGCGCGGTTACGACACCGTGCTCGACCGCCCGGTCGCGGTCAAGGTGATCCGCCCCGACGCGGTCGCCGATCCCACGCGCTACGACGAGTACGCCGACCGCTTCAAACGCGAGGCGCGCGTCACCGCTCGGATGGAGAACCCCGGGGTGCCCGCCGTCTACGACGCCGCCGTGGACAAGGACAAGGGCTCGCTGTACCTGGTGATGCAGCTGGTACGAGGGGTGTCGCTCTCCGACACCATCAATGAGGCCGCACCCCTGCCGGTGGCCACCGCGACGGCTGTGGCCGCCCAGGTCTGCGCGGTCCTGTCCGAAGCGCACGCGGTCCCCGTCGTGCACCGTGACCTCAAACCCGGAAACATCATGGTGGCCGACGACGGCACCGTGAAGGTCCTGGACTTCGGGATCGCCGCCGTGCTGCGCACCGACGTCACCCGCCTCACCCAGACCGGCAGCCCCCTGGGAACCTACGCCTACATGCCCCCCGAACAGGTACGGGGCCTGGCCGCCACCCCCGCCAGCGACCTGTACTCCCTGGGCTGCGTCCTGTACCAGATGCTCACCGGTCGGTCCGTCTTCCCCGACGACTACACGTCCTTCCAACTCCAGGTCGCACACGTGGGAGAGGTCCCCCTCCCCCCCTCCACACACCTGGAAGGACTGCCCTCGGACCTCGAAGAGCTCACCCTGGACCTGCTCGCCAAGGACCCCGAGGACCGCCCCGCCACCGCGCAGGACGTCTACGAACGTCTTGTCCCCCACCTTCCTCGGCCCGAGCCACTCGCCCCGGATCGTCCCCTTCCCCCCGGTGCCCTGCCCGACCCCACTCGTCCCTATCGGCGCCCGATCCCGCCCCGTCCCAAGGCGGTCGTGGCCGCCCCCACCAAGCCGTTGCCGCCCACCCCGGCGGAGGACACCCTCGATCTGGTACCCGCTCCGGGGCTGGCTCCCGGAGAACTGACCGAAGCGGACCAGCACGCCCAGGCCCTCATCGCCGAAGGACGCTTCGCCCAGGCCATCGGTGTCCTGGACGACGTGATCGACCCGGCCGCCGACGCATTGGGCGCCGAATCCGCCCAGGTGGTGGAGTTGCGCCTACTGCGGGCCAACGCGTTGGCCATCAACGGGGACGCGCGCCTGGCCCTACCGGAGTTCACCGACCTGGCCGACATCCTCGAACGCCAGGCGGGCCTACAGGACGAACGCGCCCTCATCTGCCGCGAACAGGCCGTGTACTGCATGGCGCAACTGGGACGGAACACCCAGGCCCTGAGGGAGGCCGAGCACGTTCTGGACCGATACCGATCGGTCTTTGGCGAACGCTCCGAGGACGCCTTGGACCTGCGTAGGCAGATGGCAATGTGGCGCCTTCGTTCGGGTGAGACCGAACAGGCCTCCTTTGAACTGCGCGCGCTGTACTCTGACCTGCGCGCGGCCTACGGCCCGGGCGCCCCCGAAACCCTCCAGGTCGCCGAACTCCTGGACCGGCTGGGACAGACCCCCGGCTGAGCCCGGCCGCCGCAGCGCCCCGAGTCGTACCAGCCAGAAGGAGACCTCCCCCCCCATGCCGCAGCTCTTCCTGGGCCAGCAGTTCTTCGAGAGCGGTGAGTACGACGAGCTTCCGCCGTCGGCGCGCAAGAACGTCCGACTCGCCATGGAGAAGTTCGGTCTGCTCACCCCCGCCGAACTGAAGGCCGATAAGGGCCTGAACTTCAAACCACCCCAAGCGCGCCGCAACCGCGACATCTTCACCTTCAAGGTGGACAACTTCTACCGGGGCGTGGTCCTGGCGCCCCCGAGCGGCGACAGCTACGTCCTGCTCAAGGTCATGAACCACGACCCCGCCTACGACTGGGCCAACAAACAGGATGCGGGCGTCAACCGGCTCACCGGTGCGGTGGAGATCTGGGACGACGAAGGGCTGGATCGCCTCACCCCCGACCTGGAGGAGCGAGCCGCCCCGACCGCACCCGAACAGCGTCTGTTCGCCGGGATCTCCGACGGCGAGCTGACCACCTTGGGTCTGAGCGAGAAGGTGTTGCGCGCGGCCCGCACCGTCGTGGACGCCGACGCCCTCGTCGACATCGTTCCGTTCCTGCCCGAGGACCAGGCGGAGGTGCTCCAGTACCTGGCCGCCGAGTTCTCCGTGGAGGAGGTCTGGCGCGACATCGTCGCCCACCGCCCCTCCGGTGCGGTCAGCGGTGACATGGACACCGCCATCCGCAACACCCCCACCCGTGTGCGTCTGGTCTCGGGGTTGGACGAATTGGAGGAGATCCTTTCCCAGCCCTTCGCGGCCTGGCGGATCTTCCTGCACCCGGCGCAGCGCAAGGTCGCCTACAAGGCCAGCTATCCCGGTAGTTACCAGGTGACCGGGGGCCCCGGTACCGGAAAGACCGTGGTGGCCATGCACCGGGTCAAACACCTGCTCACCTACCTACGCCCCGACGAACGCATCCTGCTCACCACCTTCACCAACGCCCTCGCCGACGCTTTGGGCATGGGCATCCGCCGACTCGTGGACGATGCGGCCCACATGGAGCGGCTCGACATCACCACCGTCAACTCCCAGGCCAGCAAGGTCCTGACCGAGGAGAATGGTGGGCGCGCCCCGCGGTTCATCAGCGACGTGCAAGAGCTCGACCGCTGGCGCACGATCGTCCAGGACCAAGGTCTGGAGTGGAACGCCGAGTTCCTCCAACAGGAATACCGGCACGTCGTCCTCGCCCAGCGTCTGGACACCCTGGAGGAATACCAGGACGCCACCCGTAGCGGAAGGGGAAGCCGTCTCGCCGGTGCCCAACGGGAACGGGTGTGGAAGGCGATGACCGCCTTCACCACCGGTTTGGACTCTGACGGGATGCAGACCCACCTTCGTGGTTGCGACCTGGCCGCTCGGGTTCTGGAGAAACAAGGCCCCCGCTTCCGACACGTGGTGGTCGATGAGGCCCAAGACCTGCACCCCGCCCAGTGGCGGTTCCTGCGCGCGGCCGTAGCGCCCGCGCCCGACGACCTGTTCATCGCCGGCGACCCCCACCAACGCATCTACGACGCGAAGGTCTCCCTGAAGACCCTCGGCATCAACGTGGTGGGCCGTTCCCAGCGGCTGCGCCGCAACTACCGCAGCACCCAGCAGATCCTCACTTGGTCCCGGCCGTTGTTGGACGGGGCGAAGGTGGAGTCCCTGGCCGATGGCGGTACCGAGTCCCTGGCCGGGTACCGCTCGGCGCTCCAAGGACCAAGGCCCACCACCTACGCCGCCGCCGACCACGAGCAGGAACTGGACGGCCTCGTGGAACGGGTACGCGAGTGGATCGACGCCGGGGTGGAACCATCATCGGTGGCGGTGGCCACCCGGGTCCGGTGGGTGGCCAAGGACGTGGTGACCGCCCTGAAGGAGGCCGGGATCCAAGCGCGCGATCTACGTGGAGCCGACGAGGACACCCCCGGGGTGCGCGTGGGCACGATGCACTCGCTCAAGGGTCTGGAGTTCCGATGCGTCGCCGCGGTCGGGGTCTCCGACGGAGCGGTGCCCAACCCCAAGGCGATCACCCCCGAAGAGGTGGACGAACTCCAGCACAAGGCCGACATGATGGCGGAACGGTGCCTGCTCTTCGTGGTGTGCACCAGGGCCCGCGACCACCTGCACATGTCCTGGCACGGCGCCCCGAGCCCGTTCCTGACCGAGGCCGGCATCGCCTGACCACGCGTTCACTCGAACCGGGAGTCCCCGAACGCATCACTCTGCGTGGTCGGAAGCGGGCTCATCTTGCACTTCCCGGTTCGGTGATCAGGCCGGTAAGATCCTGGAAGCTTGGTGAAGGTCCGAACCCGCACGGATTGTCACGTTCCAAGGTCGTGCCCCTCCTCTGTGAATAGAGCTCGTCAACGTGGAATCCAGTGCCTCCCGTGCGCGCGAAGACGCTTTGCTCGAACAAGAGCTGCGCCGTCTCGAACGGGTCCGAGCCAGAAGGAAGCTAGGGCGTAAGGACAGCGTCTGGCAGGAGTTTCAGGTCGACCCCGAACGGATTCCGCGACTGCGCGCCGTGGTCGAGGCCGTTCTCGAAGACGCCGGTGATGGACCGGCCCCGCGAGAACTTCGGAAACTGTTGGCGGAACGGATGTGTCCCGGCGCGCCCGTGTTGCTGATGCGGGCCTTGATGGAACTTCCTCCCGACATCGCCATCACCCACTTGGAGGAACTTCACGAGATCGGGGCTTCGGCGCTGACACGCTGGACCCGTGTGGGCGTGATGCTGGCCGCCGGTGAACGGAACACCGCGGCGGAACTCAATGACCTCCCACCTCACACTCCCGCCTTGAGCCTGTGGCGCGACAGCGAGTTGCTCCGTCGTGGGAACAAGCTGCGAAGCCTGGAGCGGTTTCTGGAGCGGGCACCGCTCAGTCTGGTGGACGATCTGGTCGACCGGGGCACCGCTTTCCCATTCACCGGTACAGAGCGGGTGGACGAGCAAGAGAATCGCTATCTGTTGGCCCGCCGTTCCCCTGAACGGCTGACCGAGGAACAACTCGACGAATTCGACTGGCCGGAGGAATCGTGGCGTAGACGACTGCTCCAAGACCCTTCGTGCGAGATCCCGGCTGAAGCACCGGCGCGAATCTCCGATCTGGCGGCCGTGGCCTTGGGAGACACTGATGCCCTCACAAGGCTGAGCGGTGCACTCGACGCACGAACCCGGAGTCTGGTGCTTCAGCTCCTCAGTGCGGTGGATCGGCCTGAAGTCTGGCCCAAGGCGATCCTCAAGGAGGAGGCCTTGTGGCCGGTGCTGGAGAACTTGTATTCAGGGCCGATCGAGACAGCCCACCAGGAGACATCTGGGTTCGTTGCGTGGCGGGACCTGCGGGCGGCCCACAAGGAGTTGCTTCAGGTGAACCCGTCCGCCTACGAGCGGATCGGTCCGCACCTGGACGCCGATGAACGGTGGGTGCGAGAGGAAGCCGTTGCGATGGAGGTGTACCTCGACCTTCGATTCGCGGAAAATGGTGACTCCTCAGCGTTGCGCAAGGCCTTGGACCGGTTGCTCGCACTGGAGAACCGTAGCCTCGGCACGGATGCCAACATCTCCTGGCTCCGAGACCGACTCGCCACGGATCGCAATCGACGTGGGCCACTGTTCAACCCCTACCTGGAACTCGGTGTGGCCCATGGGGCGCCGCAACGAGAGTGGCGGGAGACTTGGCGTCGACTCCGGCGCACGCTCCAGGGACGGCCTGAGGAACTCTCCGACATCAACAAGGCCCGTGACTTCATCCGGGACATGGAGGCGACCGGAAACGCGGGGAGCCACCCCTTGTACGTCCTGCCTATTTTCCCGGACCGGCTCTTCCCCACGCCCAAGGTCTCCACACGTTTGGTGTCTCAAGCCCGGCCGTTGCCGCGCAGGACCGAACCGGTGTCGGAACAGGAGCGAGAGCGGCTACGCATGGACGCGCTCACCTCATTTCTTCAGGAAACGGTCTCAAGGAGGACGGGATGATCGGTGATGAGGGGTTCAACGAGGACATCGATGAAAAGCTCGGACGGATCCTCGCGGACCTGACAGGCGAAGAACGTGAGTACCTGATGAGCGTCGTCGCCGTCGGTATGGAACCCAAGAAGCTCATCGCTCCGCTCGCCGCGAGCCTGGTCGACGTGTTCCGTGAGCATTCGGATGATCCGCTTTCCCCATCGGAGGCGCGAGAGATCGCCCGACGCACCCTGGTGGAGAACATGCGTGCCAGGCAGACCCACCTTTCACAACTGGCCCAGCTTCTCCAGGACGTGGAGAAACAACGGGGTGAAGGTGACCCCCGTGTCCTGACCCGACGGATCCTGGACTTTTGCCGCAGCAGTGGCCTGAAGAAGGTCACCGACATCGAGGACCTTTCCTTGTTCCGGGTGGTCTCCGGCCAGTCCGGTCCTGATACCGAGGCCAGAGTGCTGGTACCGGCCTTCGTCGACGAGATCAGTGGTCGCCTGGTGCTCGCGGGGGAGATCGTCTTCCGGGTGCCGAAATCGGGTGGGAAGAAGAGGAAGGGATCGGCATGACCTTCGGAATCGATTTCGGTACGACCAACTCGGTGCTCGCTCACTGGAACGGCGAGAAGGCCGAGGTCATCGCGCTGGACAGCACCAACCTCGACGCCTGGAACTACCCGGCCTTCGCTTCTCTCTTCCCCTCTATGGTCGGTGTGAGTTCGGTACGTAAAAACGTACTGTTCGGATGGGAGGCCAAACTCCGTTCCGAGCAGTTCACCCCTGCCGCCAAACGGCTTCTGGCCGGTGATGGCGAGATCCAGGTCGGCCACCGCTCCTGGCCGGCCTCCACCGTGGCCTCCGGTATCTTCCGTACGATGCGCCACCGCGCCGAGGAGGAACACTTCCTCGAACTGAACACCGCCGTGGTCACGGTGCCGGCCAACTCCGCGGGCGCCGCCCGATTCCGCACCCGGGCCGCGGCCAGGGAAGCGGGTATCCGGGTCGACTCGCTCATCAACGAACCGACCGCCGCCGCCCTTCACTACAAGCATCGGATCGGTGACGCCGGACTGGAGAACATCCTCACCTTCGACTGGGGTGGTGGCACCCTCGATGTCACACTCATGGAGGCGGAGGGCGATGGTGGGTTGTTCGAGGAACGAGCCGCACGCGGTGTGCCTCGACTGGGTGGTCTGGAACTCGATATCGCTTTGGAACGTCTGGTCATCCAAAAGGCCGGAAGACGCCCGAAAGGGTTGGCCGAGCGGACCGCGTTCGACCGCGAGATCGAATTGGCCAAGATCCGCCTGTCCACCGAAACCGTGGTCGCCGTTCCCATCCCCGGAGGACGGAGCAACGTCGAGATCACCCGAGAGGAATTCGAGTCGGCCATCCGCCCGGTGGTGGAGCGGGCGGTGGAACCGCTCCGGCAGTGTCTGGCCGACCTGGACATGGTGATCGAGGACATCGATTCGGTACTGATGATCGGTGGCAGTAGCCAGATCCCACTCGTTCGGCAGAGAGTCGGTGACATCGTGGGGGAGAGTCTGGTTTCCAACGAGTTCTGTGACCCCATGACCTCCGTCGCCCAGGGCGCCGCGGTCGCCGCCGCCATCAACAACGGCGACGTCGACATCGATCTCGCGGTGGGCACCACGCACGCGCTGGGAACGGTGTCTACCCGCAAACTGGGCCCCGGAAAAGAGGTGCGGTCCTTCAGCCCGATCATCCCGCGCAACGCCACCCTTCCGCGTGAACAGGAGAAGAACTACCGCCCCAACGACGCCGGACAAAAGCGCATCACCGTCGAGATCTGGGAAGGCGACCCCGCCGACCCGGTCATGTCCGAAGAGGGGGCGGACAACAAGTCCAACATCTGCCTGACCAAGCTCCCCATCGACCTGCCACCGTTCGAGGATCCGGAGAAGGCGACCTTCACCCTCACCTACACCTACGACATCAGCGGCCTCCTCGGGGTACGTGCCGTGATGGACCGGGACGGAGCCGTCCTGGTCGACCGGGAGATCAACGCCTTCGGTCTGTCCACTACGGGAGTCGGGGTGAGCGCGGCGAGTCTGCGGGAGTTCATGGAGACCAGACCGCGTTTACCTGAAACCGAGAGAACACCGCCCATGGAGACGGTTGTCGAACCCGCCCCGAATCCCAAAGACGTGGCCAAGGCCGCCGCACCGAAACCGAAGCTCGCGACCACCGCTGTTCCTTCTCCTGCCGGACCGTTCGTGGTGGACGGTTCCAACCTCGCCTACGAAGGCCGGGGGCGTGCCAGTCTGGCTCGGCTGTACTCGGCGCTGGAGGAGTTGCGCGCCGAGCACCCAGGCGCCGAGGTCGTGGTGGTCGTCGACGCGAACTTCCGACATGTGGTCGCAGATGAGGAAAAAGCCGAAGTGGATCGGGAGATCGACAACGGAGCGTTGCACCGGGTCCCGGCCAGGACCGTGGGCGGTGCCGACGTCTTCCTCTTGGAGGTCGCCCGTCGGAAGAACGGAATCGTGGTCAGCAACGACGGTTTCAAGGAACACGTCGATCACCACGGGTGGCTTGCCGCTTCGGGGCGGCTACTCGGAGCTGAGGAGATCGCCGGGATGTGGGTGTTCAAGGAACGGCGTCCTGCCGTGTAGCGCTGGTTCTAGGAGGCACAGCGGTGAACGTCGGGGACACACGCAAGGTTCAGACCGCCGTGGTGGGAACGGCGCGCTCTCGTGACCCGGTTCAGATGCCGGAGACTCGTTTCGAGGCCGTCCGATTCAGGGCCGACCACGCCCACCGAAGTTTCTGGTGCGGTGTGTGGTTGGGCGGGTGCGGTAAAAAACTGTCCACCCGTGTGGGCAAGGTGCGCATCCCCCACTTCGCCCATTACCCCGAGTTTCCCGAACGGCACGTGTGTCGGCGTAGGTACACCGACAGCGCCAGCGCCGACCATCTGTACCTGACCCGGGACCTGGAAAACTGGCTGGTCGCTCAGGGACGGCGCACCCCCGAGGTGGATCTGCGCGGAGACTTCGCGGAGGGAGACACCTGTCGGCAGGCGGTCCTCACCACCGATCGGGGCCTTGTCTCGGTCGAGTTCAGTCCGGGTTTGCAGGAGGAGAAGGGCGAGCACGCGTGGCGGACCCGACTCTTCGGGCCACGGGCGATCCCGCCCCCACGAATGGTGAAGCAGCAGCGGTACGTGCTGAGGGCACGTCTGGGCACGCCCACGGGGCGCTACCGGACCGAGATCGGCACCATGACTCCGAGGGGGGAGACCCGGTGGACGCCACTGAGAGACTGCGTCCTCACCGAACGAGGGTTGACCACCCCGCACATGCCCGTGCTGAAACCGACCGGTGAGAGGAAGACACCATCCCCCGAGATCTTCGGGCTGCCCCTGGATCATCGTGACCTGATCGCCTACCCCAAGGGAGAACACAGCAGCGGCCGCCACGGAATCGAATCACCGAAGCATGCGCACCGTCTGGCCGTGTATTTTCAGGCTCGACAACAACAGCGACGGGCCGGACATCTATGGCTGCCCGAACCGGTGAGTGGCCTGGCCATCGGTGCACCGCACCGGATCACCGGCCCCGCCTGGGCCGACCTGGACCGCAGCGCACCTGAACGATGGAGCGTACGGGCCCAAGGCCTCACCCCGGTCGATACCGAACCACCAAAACCCGAACCGGTGCCCGCGTCGTCCAAATCCACACCGGTATCCGCAACGCCCGAGACCACCTCGCCGAAGCTCTCCCCACCCGAGCCCGAGGCCGTACCGGTGCCCGAGGCAAGGCCGGTTCTCGCCGTACCCGACCGGATCGATGTGCCGGGCGTCGCCGACGTCGGCCTCGGTAAGGGAAAGCTCAAGCACATACCGGACGAGCTGTTGGAACGTAGCTCACCGCCTCCCGAAATGCTCGGTTGGCTGTCGAAGAACGGGTGGTCGGGAGGAAAACAGGCGAAGGATAGAGGATGGGTGTCCTTCGCCATGATGGACGAGAACCGTGTCCGCCAGATGCGGGGTCCCGAGGCCTCGCACGTTCGAACTCTCGTGGTCCTGCGGCGGCTCGGTGAGCGCTGGCTCGCGGCCTGCCTGCTGGACTCTTTCAACCGGGATTTCATTGCCATCGGTGCCTCCGTTCTACGTGACTGGTCCAGACAGACCGAGGACGCCGCCATCGCGAGAATGGAGGAGTGGCCTCAAATCCGTTCCCACGCGGTTCTGGAGAAAGGTGTCTCCCTGAGCGCCATCGAGAAAAGCCGTGCGCATGCACGTGTGGCGCTCCAGCTGCTGGGAGTCCTCGCGCTCTTGGGTGAGTACCGCGCCGTCCGTTCCCTCGTGGACGACGCCATGACACGAGACCTCGACTCGGGATGGAGCAAGAGATTCCAGTCCGAGGGGGTGCGGGAAGGCTATCGGGTCGAGTTCGATGACAAGCGGAATTCCGTTTTTCGCATTACTTTCACCGACGCGAACGGTGTTCGTGGCGAGGGGGCTCATAGAGACAGGGAGGTGGCTAGAAAAATGGCCGCCAAGTCCTATGCCGCCAGAACCGACGTGTCCTCCCTTTCCAAGAAGATCGTGAAAGGTGTGACACCCCGCAGCGTGGATTCCCCACCGATCACACCGCGGAACTATAGACGTCTTCCCGAGGAGTGGCAGGAGGGCCTGTGCGGCGTCCACAAGACCCTCGTACCGGGTGGTCGAGGGGAGGGGTGGGTGGTGCAGGCCCTCACCGATGCTTCCTGGGCCGAACAGAACCGGTCGCTTCTGCTGGCCTCGGGACAGAAGGACAATGGGATGCTCGCCCATCAGGGGAGCACCATCGGCCATCTGTTGCGCACACACAGACACAGCAGGAGACTCCTGGAGAGGACCATCACCCCGGACGAGGACGAGATCCAGGTAGGTCCCGTCCCCGCCGGGGACTGGAGACGTTTCCTGGTCGAAGTCGGAGCCGACCGTCTGGTGCTCACCGGGGACGGGGCCGCTCGGCCCAAGGCCGAACAGACCGCGGCCAAGGCTCTCATCGGCGCCTGTTGGCGCTCGTGGCCACGGCCTTCCGATTTGGTCGACACAGATCTCTCCGCGTTCTTCGATGTTCATGACCTCATGCCCGATCCGGTTTCCTGGAGGCGGAGGATGAACACGTTGTTCGGGTTGACCGGTGAACTCAAGAGTGAACCGGCCCAAGCCGAATCCTCTTTCCACACCACGTCCCTGGTGCTCGGATGGAGGGAGCATAGGGCCATATTGCAAGGCCCGCTCGTGCTCCCCAAGACCCGGCATCGAATACTGGCCACCCTCACCGAGAGGACCCTGCGTATCGCGGAGAAGGTTCGTTCCGCCGACCCATGGGAGCTGTCCGAGACCGAGACCCCGGTGGCCGAGGTGTTGATCGCGGCCCAGCTCTCGGGGCCACGGGAGGAACCGGACAAGCGAGACCGCGACTATCTCGTTCGGCGTGGGCACCTGGGAATCGATCATCTGGGGCGGGGGGACATCGACACCTTCGCGGCTTGGGCAGAACAGGTCGACGAACTGCACGGCCACGTCGAGGAGGCCGAACTCACCAGGGTGGCCCGGCTCTACCGCACACTCCTGATGTCGATGAAACCGGTGCCGACTCCGGCTTCGCGGCGTATGTCACGGCGGCTGCTCACCCTACTGGACCTCACCACCATGACCTCCGCCGAACAGAAGGAGGTCAGGACGATGATTGCCGCACTCGCCTCCCTGGGCAGGGTTTCGGCCTCATTCGGCCAATACGCCTCGGTGGGACGCTTGCCGTTGGCGAAGACCGAAGGCGCGAAGCCCGCGCCGGAGGTGGACTTCTCCGACGCGGGTCACCGAGAGGGGCCGGCGACGATCACGTCACGCCAGGCCGGGGCGCTACGGGAATTGATCGCTCGAATCCGTGTCGACGACGAGTCGGCGGAGGTCGAGGTGGCGCAGGAGGAGAGCGGTGTCTACGTCGTCGTCTCGGGGGTGGAAGGAGTGGACCACGGCGAGGTTCACATGCTGGCGGACCTTCTGTCCGAGGTGGTTCCCACCTTGACCTTCGAAGCGCACGAGGACGAGTACACGGTGATGATCCTCAGGGAGGATCCCATCGACTCTCTGCTCCAAGCCGGAGCGCGGGCACTGCGTGACTCCTTCCGGCTTCCACCGCGACTCGCCGAGGCCCTTACCCGGTTGGAGGCGTCATTCCAGACGAGAGAAGAGCAGGGGAAGGAGCCGGACCTAGGGATGTGGGACGCGCTGCGACGAGAGTTGCAGGGTGTGCTCTGAGCTAGTCGCCCGATGTACCCCGTAAGGATCACGATCCGAAGACACAGGGATCGATGTGTAGTGCACGTAGAGCACTCCCTGTACGACAGCCCGTGGGTGAGGCTGGGCAGGGCCGACATCATCACCTCCTCGGGAACGGTTTCGAGTGCCGCATCGTGTCTCCACCCGTGAAACCACGCCTGCATCTGCTGATCTCGATCTTCGTACCCGTGGGTGGGGAAACCGTCCGCCAGGATCACCGGCGGCCCTCACACCACCGGCCACGTTCTGGCTGAAGGAGCCCTTATCGATCCCGATGTCACCGCCGCTGAACCCCTTCGATTCGACCTCTCGCAGCACCTCGTCCGTGAGTGGTTCGAGTTCGACCAACGCGAATCCTTCCTCGGGGGCTCGACTTCGATGGCCGGATAGTCTCCCGAATGCGATGCGTACGCCGCGCGGGCAGCCTCCACTACGCGGTACCGCCACAACTCCCCACCTGTTCCCCTGCCAACACGACGAAGCCGTCCTCTCAGGGGAGCGGCAAGACCGACAGGTACCGAAACGGTGTCGATGAGCCGATCCCCTTCCGGGACCTCCCATAGTCAACTCATCCGCTTGACCCGTTGCGGGTGGTCCGGTTCCCGAGGGGCATCGGCCGTGAAATGATTCGTGCCCGAAGACAGCCCGCGGCCGGCCAAAGGAAGAAACAGCGCCGTGCGCACCCAGGGCTCGTTCAAGTTCCTGGATCACGCAGTTCATCCGATTTGACCTGGAACGATACACACAAAAGCAGGCACGGAACCCGAGATCATGAAGGTGTCTAAGCCACATGATCACGAAAGTCTGCCGTGCCTGCCCACCTATCCTCCCCGATCCCGCCCGTGCTCGCCAAACTCGGCCCCCTGGACCCCGACTCCATCACCGACCTGCGCCCCTACCTGGACACCGTTCCCGACCCACGCTCCCCACGGGGACGCCGGCACCCCTTGACCTGCATCCTGCTCGTGTGCGCGTGCGCCACCATCTCCGGCGCCAAGAGCATCGACGAACTCGCCGAGTGGGGCCAACGCGCACACCCCACTCTCCTGGCAGCGCTCGGGGCACGACCCCACCCCCTGGCCTGGCGTCGCTCACCTTCGGCACCCACCATCGACCGCGTTCTGGCACGCATCGACGGTGACGCGCTCGATGCCGCCATCGGTGCCTACCTCGCCGACCAACACCAGGCCACCGCTGAGGCGACCGAGAGCGAGGACACCCCGAGGCGGCCCGCGATCGCCCTGGACGGCAAAGCACTCAAGGGCTCAGCCCGCCTGGGGCAACGCTGCCGCCACCTGCTTTCCGCCATCACCCACCACCGCCCCATCACCCTCGCCCAGACCGAGGTGGGCGCCAAGACAGGCGAGACCCGGCACTGTCGACCCCTGCTGCGTGACCTGGACCTGGCCGGGTGCGTGGTCACCTTCGATGCCCTGCACACGGTCAAGGACCACCTGAGCTGGCTCGCAGGCACCAAGAAAGCCCACTACATCGCGGTGATCAAGACCAACCAGCCCCTCGCCCACCAGCAGATCTCGGGTCTGCCCTGGTCACAGGCCACCATCGCCCACACCCGATCCGAGACCGGGCACGGACGAGTCGAGTCCCGCTCGATCAAGGTCATGGCCATCGCTGACAGCCTCGGCGGTATCGCCTTCCCCCACGCCAAGCTGGCCATCAGGGTTCACCGCCGCCGTCGGCAAAGGGGCAAGAAGCAGACCCGCGAGACCGTCTACGCTCTCACCAGCCTGGACGCCCACCAGGCCACACCGGCCGAGCTCGCCGCCTACCTGCGGGGGCAATGGGCGATCGAGAACTCCAGCCATCACATCCGCGATGTCACCTTCGCCGAGGACGCCTGCACCGTCCACGCTGGCAACGCGCCCCGAGCGTTGGCGGCCTTGAGGAACCTGGCCAACGGTGTGCTCCACACTCTGCGGGCGGACAACATCGCCAAGACCACCCGCGCGATCCGGGACCTACCCGAACGAGCTCTGCCGTTCTTCGGGATCAGTTACGAACCCGACCCTTCAGGAACTTGAACGAGCCCTGGTGCGCACCACCGCGGACAGCCGGGCCCGTCCCACCACACCCATCATGGTCTGTCCTTCGCCACTTCCCCTAAGCCGTTCCCAAGGTCCCACGAAGTCATCGACCGCGCTCTTCGGCCGACACCTTGGAGACGGAAGCCGCCCCCTCCCCGTCGAATTATTCCAATGTCGCCAGGACCCCCGTCGCCGTTCTCCCCGGCGATGCCGAACACCTTCAGAAGACCGCGGAACGCTTCGCGGCTATTCACCAGGAAGCGGAACCGGCTCATGCCCAATACGTCCAGCCCCTGAACCAGAGCGAGAACGACCTCGGTGTCGATCAGCGCCCAATCCTAGAAGCCTCGGCCCTTGGTCTGTTTCCAACGGGGTCGCGCTGCCATACGGGGCCGGGTGGTTCTTCTCCGCACCCAGGGGACTGTCGCAGGGGGCCCTACAGTCGACGACCATGGAACTCCCAGAAGCACGATCCCTCCAGCTTCCCGCCGGCCGTATGGTGTCCTCGGCTCAGGGGGAGCCGGTCCTATGGCTGAGTGACGCTCCGGTTTCATCGGGCCTGTGGTCTCGGGTGCTCGCCGAACACCCCCGTTTCGGTCTGTGGCCCTTGTTGCTGGATGGGCGTCACCACGAACCCGATCGACCATGGGAGTCACAGGAGTTGACCGTCTCGGGGTTCTCCCGTCTCACTGAGCATGACCCGGAGGAACTGTTCACCACGTGGTGGAACGAGCACGCTCACGTCAAGGACGGTGTTGCCCCTCCGGAGTCACTGGAGACCGCGCCGTTCGGGCTCTGGCCGGGCCGGGCGCCCGCCCATGGCGTTCAGCGAGGAGCCGCTGAGCAGAGGGCGTGCGAATACGCCGAACTCCTCGTGGAGTACAGGCACGGCTGCAGACTGGGGCTGGTCCGGGCCAGGTCGGGGGCCGAGGCGATGACCGAGTCCGGATGGACGGGGCCGCTCAACTACGACAATGACACGGCCGTGTTCGCCTGCGTGGTGGCCGACTGGGAGCGCCGCTTCGGCGCGAGAGTTCTGGGCTTGGGGTTCGACACCCTGACCCTGAGTGTGGCCGCCCCACCCACCGACATCGATCAGGCTCTGCGCGTGGCGGCCGAACACTTCGCGTTCTGCCCGGACAACATCCTGCAGAACCCTCCGCACCGACTGAGAGCCTACGCCGAAGCCTTGATCGAACGTCCCCTTTGGAACTTCTGGTGGGACTGACCGTGTCCGGACACCCGGACGGACAACGGCCGCACACACGCCGCGCAGCCGACTCTGGCGGAAAGTTCCGCCGAACCGGAGTGCGTTCGGCACCGCGGCCCATGTCGAGGGCGGGGTGCTCTCTCGGCACTGGCGGGACCTCCAGATGATGGCGGCCCATCGCGACGTGAAATGGCACGACAACCACGCCGTGTTCGCCATGGCTTCGACCGATCGGATACTGGTCTGACATGCGCGCCTACCTGTCCTTCCTGGCCACCAACCGGCGACCGCTGCTGGGCTGCTTCGTCCTCTTCCTGTTCTCCGCCTTCGGCCAGACCTTCTTCGTCTCCCTCTTCTCCGCCGACATTCGCCAGGACCTCGACCTCACCCATGGCCAGTTCAGTTCCCTGTTCATGATCGCGACCCTGGCCGGCGCCCTGACGATGACCCAACTGGGCAAGGTGGTGGACCGTCACGGCGCTGGGCGGATCGTTCCCGCGCTCACGCTGATGCTGGCGTTGGGCGCCGCGATCATGGCGCTGGCCACTCAGGTGTGGATCCTCTTCCTGGCCCTGTTCATCCTGCGACTGTTCGGGCAGGGCATGATGACCCATACCTCCTTCACCCTCACCGGACGGTGGTTCGACCGGGAACGTGGACGTGCCACTTCGGTGGCCACCCTGGGGTTGAACGTCGGTGAGGCCGTCCTGCCGCTCGCGATCGTCGCCCTCTTGGCCGTCGCCGGATGGCGGGAGGCGTGGTGGATCGTGGCCGCGCTGCTCCTGTTGCTGGCGTGGCCGATGTCCGTTCTCATGCGTTGGAGGCGCACGCAGACCGGCGCGGTCGATGGCCGACCGATGACCGTGGTCCGCGGCTGGACACGACGTCAGACCCTGCGCGACCCCTACTTCTACCTGCTGCTCGCGGCCATGGCCGCGCCGGCCCTGGTCGGTAACACCGTGTTCTTCCACCAGGCGTACCTGACCGAACTGCGTGGGTGGTCCCCGGCCCTGTTCGCCTCGGCCCTGTCGGTGTACGCGGTCACGACCGTGGTGTTCAACCTGGTGGGAGGTGTCATCGTCGACCGCCTCACCGCACTGCGGCTCGTCCCCTTCTACCTGGTCCCCCTCGGCCTGGGATTGCTCGTCCTGGCGGCGGCGGAAGGGCCGTGGAGCGTCGTGCTGTTCATGCTGCTGTACGGGATCACGAACGGGTTGTCCCTGAGCCTGTTCGGGGCGGTGTGGCCTGAGGTGTACGGGGTGGAGCACCTGGGCTCCATCCGGTCGATCATCGTGGCGGTCCTGGTGTTGGGTTCCGCCGCGGGTCCCGGTGTCACCGGGCTGCTGATCGACGCCGGCGTCGGTTACCCGGCCCAGATCATGACCCTGGGCACCTACTGTCTGCTGGCCTCGGCCGCTGCGGCGTGGTTCGTCTCGCGCATCCGGGCCCGACTACGGGATGAGCGCATCGAGGTGGTGTGAGCCGACCGAGCACCCTGGCCCGAGAGCCCTGGAATCCGGGCGCCGTTCCGTCTCTTCATCGACCTTGAGTGCGGCGTCTCCGGGTGACCCGCCCTCCAGCACGCCGCCGATGGGGATTTCATGCCCGGGTCTCGGCCATGAGGCGATGCCGCCACAGAGACAGGACGTTGCCCTGCCCGCCCGAATCGGACCGGGTGCTTCCGACAGGATCGACCGGAAGCACCCAGGGCACGTGTTCCTTGGGCCAGGCCAGGCCGAGGCGGTAGCGGCCGGTTTCGCTACGTCGACCGTTCCGGCACGCTGTTCGGGGCGGTGGTCAGGGTGAACTCGACAGCGACGCAGCAGAACAGCTCACGTCGGCTGCGACCGTCCTTCTCCAAGCCCTCGAAGAGTGCTCGCAGTTCCTCTTCGACACCCGGCATCACGTCCTCGTTCCAACGGACGCGCAACCGGCTCAGGAGGAGTCGCGGCGTCTCGTAGGCAAGTTCGAGTGAGACGTCGTCGAGACGGGTGATCTCCAGCGCGACCTCCTTGGAAACGGTGGCGTTCACCTTCTCCAGCGGCAACCTCAGAAGAGGCCCCCGGACAGGGAGGATGCGCATCTCCAGGTCCTTACCGGAACCGGTGACGCACAGCTTCTCCAGGGGTAGACCCCCGACGGGCAGAGCCGGGGACCAGACTTCGGATGTCATCGAACCTCCACGTTGCGCCGGCCGGACCATGGCCGGCCGGGAGCGAACAAGCACACTCGTTGTATACGGGTAGGCACTGACAGTGGAGATTCGGTGGTCACTCGGGCCGGTTTCAGGCGGCTCGGGGAACGAGGCCGGCGCGACTCCGTCGAATGTCTCGCCCGGGTCGGTCACCAGTTGCCGGGGAAGGTGTCGAACGGTGCCCGCGAAGCCCCGTCAGGGAACCTCCACCACGGCTACCTCGGGTGCCGATTCCGCTGACAGGTCGATCACGGAGAGTTCGGTGTTCTCGGGAACGTCGAACACCAGCTCGTACTCGGTGCTGTTGCCGGGGTTGGTCTCGTCCGCGAAGGCGCAGATGTTGTCGTCCGTGGAGTACTGGGTGCCGTCTTCGGAGTACGCGTACGCCCCTTCCCAGGAATCCGACGGCGGGTAGGCCGGCGCCGACCCCACGTTCTGCGCCCTGATGGTGAGCACGTGGTACTCGCCCGACGCGGAGTGCTGCTCACCACACGACTCATCGTTGTAGGTGGCCGAAGTGCGCGAATCGGTGACCTCGTAGTCGAACACACCGTCGCTCGGCTCGCCTTCCGGAGGCCCGGCGGGTACTTCCGAGGGCTCTTCCTCGTATTCCTCCATCGCCTCCATGTCCGTCTCCTCGACGGGCACTTCGGTATCTTCCGCGAAGTCCTCGAACGCGGACTCGAATTGAGAACGGATGTAGGCCTGGTTTCCGAACCATCCGATGCAGAAACCGAACAACAATGCGACCACGCCGATCGCGGTAGCCACGATCCACCCGGTTTTGTTCACAGTGATCTCCTTGCAGGGGCCGGTATGGAGCGGGCAGAGCAACCGGCTTGGACATGGTGCTTTGTATTCTATCCGGCGTCGCGCGTATCGCGGGTCGGATTCCGCAGGTCATGGCCGCTCTTCGTCGAGCTTGGTGCGACCCCGCTGCGGGGACGGGGCGTCATCGTGCCAGAGTTCCCCAGGGAGATCGAAAAACTTCGATTCGGCATATCGGTTTACCCGAAAGAGCGCCAGGAATTGTAATTCCGATCACACTTCCATCGCTGGAATCGAGGGCTGCCGAACGCATTCGTGACTCACCTTCCTGGGGTGCCCCGAGTCGCGGGCATGGGTCGGACGCTCTGTCCGCGCCGCGCTCTCGCCCTGATGCCATCGAGAGCGCCTGTTGGTGTGGGCCAGGCCGTTCACGCGCCCCGATGGCCAATGGGGGTGGAGGGCAGGGAGGTCGCGGGGGTAATGGCCGCCGGCGCGGCGGAAGGGGAGGGAGGTTCCAGACGTACGGTCTCGTTCTCATCGCAGCCGGTCAGGAGCAGGCCGAGGGCGGCGGTGGCGAGGGCGAGGCGACTGCGCATGGGGACTCCTTGAGTTGATGTCAGATGTGAACGCTATGGTGTTAACTATATTCACACACGCTTAGTGTATATTGCGTGAAGCGATGCAGGGGTCTTCTCCGCGCCGCCCGGCCCTCGGCGGAGTCGACTCCGCCGGTATCCACATCCACCAGACCGGAGTGATCCCATGAGTTACGGCCACTACCCCCACGGTCGACCCGCTCCCGGTCCCCGACCGGGCATGTCCACCGGTGCCAAGTTCGGCCTCGGATGCCTCGGGTGCTTGGGCATGGGCGTGATGGGTTTCTTCGCTCTGCTCTTCCTCGGAGCGCTGGTGTCCACCACCGATGACGGGGGTGACACCACGGTGGCCGACGCCCCGACCGGTACCGACGACGAGGGCGGTGGAGGCGAGACGGAAGACGAGGGCGCGGAAGATGCGCAGCCCGAGGAAACGCACCCGAGCCTGGGAGAGAGCATCGAGCACGGAGACTGGGAGATCATCGTGCACGCGATCGAGTACGACGTCCCCACCGCGCAGCTCGACGAGTTCTTCGCCGAGGAGCCCTCGGGGCAGTGGGTCACCGTTGAGTTGACGGTGAAGAACATCAGCGGTGAGCCGCGGTCGTTCGGTGAACGAGACCAGGTCCTCATGGACGAGGCCGGTTCCATGTACCGGTATGAGCTGTGGGCCTCCACGCTGTTCGGCTTCGACACCAACCCCGGTTCCGAAGAGACCGGCGTGCTCGCCTACGACGTGCCGGTCGACTTCGAGGTCGACCACATGCTGGTCAACGGACAGGGCGGTTTCGCCGATGGGGTCCGCGTCGACCTGGACTGAGCCGGGCCGTGGGCCTTCGACGTTGAGGCTCTGGTTCGCAATCCCTCGTCCGAGTGAGTCAAGAGTCCTTTCCGGTTCGGAATTCGGTGCGGACGGCACCGGGAAAGCGGTGATCTGCCATGTCCGATGATTCGGTGCGCACGGAGGACGGTGCACTCGACCAGCTGCGGGAGGGCGGCCGTAGAAAGCCGTCGCTGCCCCTGGTGCTGATCGTGGTCGGGGCGCTCGGCGCGGGAGCCCTCCTGGGGTGGTCGTCGCGAGCGCCGGAGCGCACGCCGGTCTACCTGGAGTTGTCCGAACGGCACGAGTCGGCCGGATCCGACCTGGAACAGGCTCTGGAGAAGGAACTGGACTACCAGGACACCATCAGTGGGCTGCGCGAAGAGGTGGAACAGCTCGAACGCCCCTTCCGGGAGCTGGACGAACGCGAGGACGGATTGGACGACCGGGAAGAAGGGATGGACACCCGAGAGGGTGAGCTCGACGACCGTGAAGGCGATCTGGACGAACGCTCCGAAGAGCTGGACCAGCGAGAAGAGGACCTGGACACCAGGGAGGGCGAGGTCACCGACCTGGAGACCGAAGCGGAGGAGAACCGCTTCCCCGGCTCCGGGACCTTCCTCGTCAACGACGAGATCTCACCGGGGACCTACCGCTCTGGGGACACCGCGAGCTGTTATTGGGCGAGACTGTCCGGAACCGACGGTTCCTTGGATTCGATCATCGCCAACAACTTCGGCGGTGGCCGTCAGATCGTGACCATCAGCGGTTCGGACATGGCCTTCGAGACGAGCGGCTGCGGTGAGTGGAACCGGGTCTGAGTCTCGGGCGGTCCTTGAACCCGTGGTCCGATGCCGACCAGGGTTGTTCGTCCCGGGTGGACGCCCTCCCCTGCGACACCACTGCGGGACGTGTCGTCGAAGGTCAGTGGGCCAGAGTGCGCCTTGTCCGCACCGAGATTTAATCGTTAACTATATTCACAAGTAACCCGTGTATTGTGCTAACTGTGAAGTGATCGATGTCCTTGATGATCAAGACGATGGAGAAGCCCTCCCGGTTTACCGGGGTGGGTGGAATGCCCCCAGAGGCGAAGCCTGTCCTGAATCCGCATGTCCCTGCGGCCTCGTCGTGAGAACAGGCCCTGCCTCTGACATCGATCTTTCCGATTGCCTGGTTCTCCGGCCGAACTTCGTAGGAAGGTCGCTATGGAATTCTCCGAGAAGGTCTCCGCTCTCAGCACCAAGGTGCAGAACCAGCGGGAGATGACTCAGACCGAAGAGGCGGCCAAGACCGCCTTCGTCATGCCCTTCATCGCGACGGTCCTCGGATACGACGTCTTCGATCCGCGTGAGGTGGTCCCCGAGTTCACCGCCGATGTGGGGGTGAAGAAGGGGGAGAAGGTCGACTACGCCATCATGCGCGACAACGAAGTACAGATGCTCATCGAATGCAAGAAGTCGAACGGGACTCTGACGATCGAGAACGCCTCACAGCTGTACCGGTACTTCTCCGTCACCAACGCGCGGATCGCCGTCCTCACCAACGGCGTCGAATACCAGTTCTACACCGACCTCGACGCACCGAACCGGATGGACTCCAGGCCGTTCATGGTGCTCGACCTCGGTGACGTCGACGAGAGCCTCCTGCCCGAGCTGCGCAAACTCACCAAGTCGTCCTTCGACCTGAATTCGGTGATCGACGCCGCCGAGAAGCTCAAGTACATCGGCGCGATCAAACGCACTTTGGCGGAACAGTTCCAGGAGCCCGAGGACGAGTGGGTCAAGTTCTTCGCCGGCCGCGTCTATGACGGATCCTTCACCAAGCGGGCGCGCGAGCAGTTCACCCCGCTGGTCCAAGAGGCCGCGTCCACCTTCCTCGACGACCAGGTCAACATCCGGCTGAAGAAGGCCTTGGAGACGACACGTCCCCAGTCCGATTCGGTGTCGGTCGACAGCGCGGAGGTCGCCGAGGAGGACCTGGTCCGAGGCACCGGGATCGAGACCACCCTGGAGGAGCTGGAGGGATACCAGGTCGTCAAGGCGATCGCGTGCAGCGAGGTCAAACCCCAGCGGATCGCACAACGGGACTCCAAGAGCTACTTCGCGATCCTGCTGGACGACAACAACCGTAAGCCGATCGCGCGTTTGCACTTCAACGCCAAGTCGAAGAAGTACCTCGGCACCTTCGACGCGGAGAAGAACGAGACCCGCCATCCGCTGGGATCGATCGACGAGATCTACCTCCACGCCGACAAGATCCGTGAAGCGGTACGCGGTCATCTGGACTGAGGGCCGTGATTCCTCTCCTCCTCTGGCCGGTTGTTCAGCTGTTCGGTGCTCCCGTGTCGGGGCTCTGCTCCGTCGGTACCGCCTGTGCACCGGCCCAGGTGGTGGAGAAGAAATGGAGGGCGGCCTCGTAGAGCACACCCGGAGCACGCACGTACAGGCAGGGGGAGTGCCGCCCGTGCCTACCCCGGTCGTAGAAGGTGATGTAGGCGGCCTGGTCCGTGACGATGACGCGGTACAGATGAGGCAGATCGAATCGGCGGAGTTCGATCCCCTCCCGGCCCTTCGCCACGGAGCTCAGATAGGAGGTGTTGGCGCGGATCTGGTTTCTCAGCAGATCGGGGGTGAACCCCGGGTCGATGGGTTCCAGCTCCGCGGCCCGAAGCGCCAGCCATTCGCCGGGAACCGCGTCGGGATCGGGCAGTAGAACCCGCACGGATTCGACCCGGCCGGTGGTATCCGACCACAACGGCGTGAAAACGTCCCTGGTGAGGGTGTTGCCCCGGCCGGTCAACACCCTCACCCAGCGAGCCCGCGCCAGATCCCGAGTCACATCCTTCTCCGCCGACGACTGCCGTCGGTACACGCGGTGCACACCGGTTCCGGTCAGCCGGGCGAGTAGGGCCACCAGCCACCAACGAGGGCGGGAGGATCGTATCCACCCCACGAGGACGAGGATCATCGTGGCCAGGATCGAACTGAGCACGCCGAGGACGAACGCGACCATGTGATCACTTCCCTTGTTCGGATCGCTGGCGACCAGAGCGGGTCAGAGTAGATACGGGAGTAGTTCGTGGACGACGTGCGCCGCGTTGTGCGCGGCCAGAGCATGGGCGTCGTCGTCCTTCTGCGCGTCCGCTCCGTCCGAGATGCCCCGAACCACGACCCAGTCCGGGTTGCCTTCACCGCGCACCGAGTTCTCCTGCCAGAACTGGCTGAGCCCGCCCGACTCCATGTCCACGGCCATGACCTTGTCGTTGTAGTGCTTCAGCCACTGCCGCTCTTCGGCGTCTTCGTGGGCGATCACGGCCTCCCCCGAACCGATCAGGCCATGGTGGACCTCGAAGCTGCGCTTACGGTGCCCGTTGACACGGCCGCGGATCACCGCCGGCTCTCCCCGGTCGGTGAAGTAGGCGTTCGCCGCGTGGACGACGCGTGCCGGTGCCTGCCGTTCCTCACCACGGCGCTGAACGCGGTCGCCGGCCGTGATCTTGCGTGAGTCGTAGTAGACGATTCGGGTCGAGACGATGACGTCACCGATACGGCCACCGCCGGCGCGGCTGGGGGAGTTCCCAAGTCCGCCTCCGATGCCGACCAGGACCCACAGACGTGGGGAGAAATGGTGGCGCAGATGGTCTAGTGCCGACATCACCGAACGTTGCCCGGGACCGAGGGTCTGGGTGGCCACCACGCTCGCCTTACCACTTTCGGTGGAGACGTCACCGGCGCTGAAGAACAGGCCTTCTTGTTTGCGGGGCCGCTCCAGTCCCAGTTCGTCGAGGATCGCTCGTGTCTCCACGGGCAGGATCGTGACGATTCCGACGTCCTTCCGCTGGTCGGACTCGGAGTGCGCCGAGGAGGTGCGTACCTGCAAGGGCCGTGTGGGGTCCGAGGGCGTGATCATCTTCGCCTGGTCGCCGACCGCGGTGTTGGTGAAGCTGTTGGTTCCGCCCATGTTGACGATGCCACTGTTGTTCGGAGGTTGGTGGAGGCTCATGCGGCTTTCCCGTTCTGTGAGGCATTGGGGGTGGAAGGAGGGCTCTGCGTCTGCTGGTGCGCCTGGTCGCCGACCGCGGTGTTGGTGAAGTCGTTGGTTCCGCCCATGTTGACGATGCCGCTGTTGATGATCTGTAGCGCGCGATCATCGAAGTCGGAGATGTCGACACCGTGAGAGTCGAGGAAGTCGCTGGTGGCTTTGAGCAGCCGCTGTTCGACGTTCTTGATGTGGCCGAGAAGCGTGGTCTTGTCGAGTTGGACCTTGCTCCAGTCCTCCGCCAATTCCTGGCGAACGCTGATTCGACTGCCGATCCCGATATTGCGGCGAGGAACGAGGGTGAAGTCGATGCCGCGGAGCACCAAGGCCCGGTGTAGGAGGCCGGAGAGGGCCTTGGCCAGGTAGAACGGGTAACGGGTGATGCGTCCCAGTGAACGGATGTGGCGGGGGAGCCGGAACAGGTCGTGCCAAGCGGCACTGACGATGGCCCGTTTTCCGTGCTGGCCGAACTCTTCCGCTTTACGGAAGTCGTCCGGATTACGGGTCAGTGCGCAGGCCGCGAACGCCAGGCTCAGCGTTCGGCCACGCACCCTTACCTGGAGCAGTACCGTTGCGACCAGCTCTCCCCCCGCGTCGGGGACGCTCACTTCGAGGAAGTGCTGGTGCGCGGAGTCCTGTCGGTCGATGATCCGGCGCATCGCGACCGGATCCACCGATTCCCGCAGGATGGAGCGGTCAGTGGACACGTCCGAATGGGAGACGTAGATACGGTCGCGTACCTGCGCCGGAAGACGGACGTTCTCATGGTCGTCGCGAAGGTCGGCGACAGCCGCGCGCAGGTGGTCCATCAGTTCGTGCGGCTTGAAGGGCGGGTGCCGGTGCTCCCGTTCGTGTAAGGGCTTGTCGTCGCTTCCCTTGCGCAGGAGTTGGACGCTCATGGGTGGATTCCACTGGTGGATCAGTTCTCCCGCTCCGATGAAGGGTGATTCCTCACCGAAGAGCGTGAACACGCCCGCGTCCTCGTCCTCGCCGTCCTTCTTGTGGGCGGGGCGTTGGTAGACCACACAGGGATGCTTCTGCTGCTCGTCGACGACCTTCTCCCGATGGGAGAGGCGTTTGGGCCTGAGAGCGGTGGCTTTGTGAGCGTGGTTGATGCACGCCTGGCGCAGACCGCCGACGATCGCGGTGAGGAGGGCGACGGCGCAGCCCAGGTAGAGGGCCAGCGTTCCCTGAATGGGATGGGAGAAGGCCAGGACCACCATGGCGAGGGCAAGGACCAGGGCGAACGCGCCAGTGTTCTTGAGACGTTTGCTCTCCTCCCCGTACTTCCAGCTGGACCTGGAAGGCAACTTCGGTCGACGCTTTCGCCTCTTCTTCGTCAGCAAGGGCTCTTCGGGCCGTGTGAGCTCCTTGGAGATCCGCCAGGCGTGGTCCAGGAGTACGAGAAGTACGTATCCACCGGCGACCAACAGGGTCGTCACCGTGAATCCCCAGAAGTAGGGCGTGGCGAGGGCGGTGAGCAATCCCGACCTCGACAACGAGGTCAGGTGCAGGGACAACCACGCGTGGCGCATCACCGGAACGAGGTCGAATTCGTAGGAGGGGGCCGCGCGTCGTGAAGGGGCCGTACATACCTGTTTGATGACGAGGTCTCGGAAGTCCTCGTCGATGTGCACACCGGTACAGAGGTGACGGGTGGCCCCGGTCGGTTCCTCCTGTTCCGGAGGAGGGCGAAAAACAGGGGATGGAGAGACGTGATCGGTGATGGACATGCACTTCTCCTGTGCCGATCCAGTTAAGGTCGGGATGACCATAAGTGGATCGGATGGTTAAAGTCAAGATGACCTTTAAGGGGGGTCGCAGTGGACGAGCGCTTGGCGCGAGCCGTTGACGTGGGGTTGTCCCTGGTCACGGTGGATCTGGCCATCTTCACCATCAGGAACGGAGCGTTGATGGTTCTGTTGATCGAGCGAGGGGAGGAGCCGTTCCAAGGGCACTCGGCGTTGCCCGGCGGGAGGGTCCGAAGACAGGAGACCCTCGACCAAGGTGCTCGGCGCGAACTCTTGGAGGAGACCGGGGTCGACGGCTCTCGGCTTCACCTGGAACAACTCGGTGCCTTCGGCGATCCCGGTCGTGACCCGCGGGGGCGGGTCGTCACCATCGCCTACCTGGCCTTGGGGGCGGACCTGCCCGAGGCAGTGGGGGGAAGCGATGCGGCGCATGCCCGTTGGGTGCCGGTGGAGGAGCTCGTCGCGGTGTCCACCTCCTTGGCCTTCGACCACGACCGAATCCTCGGTGACGCTCTGGAGCGTGTTCGGGAGAAGCTGGAGTACACCACCGTCGCCACGGTCTTCTGTCCTGAACCGTTCACGCTCAGCGAGTTGCGGGCGGTCTACGAGGTGATCTGGGGGCGTGAGCTGGATCCCAGCAACTTCCGACGCAAGGTCACCAAGGCGGAGGGGTTCGTGGACCCCACGGGAGAGCAACGCGCCCAGCCGGCGGGGCGGCCGGCGGCCCTGTACCGCAAAGGAGGGTCCTCGATGCTCACGCCGCCGCTACTGCGTTCGGTTTCGTGAACGTGGTCGGGCGCCCGTGCGTGGAGGAAGGCCGTAGTCCCATCGCGCGCCCCGCATGAGTGGTCACCATCCAGGTTGTCTGGGCACCCGCGATGAGTTGTGGCGAAGCTGCCTTTGCTAATGCCTCGTGGGATGAGGACTCCACTCTTCTCCGGGCGTGCGGTCGAGGCCTCTATGGGGAGTTCCTGATAGTGACTTGAGTCACATTGTTGCCGCTGATTCTGTCGGTAATAAATGAATACTCGTGGCGATTTCTCTTGTCCAGTCGATGGGGCAGGAGATATGTGGTGCTGTGTTCCGCATGTCTGGATTTTTGGTTTGCACTGGATGCCCTCTCCTCCTGTGTGCTTCTCAGCCAACCTAGGTTTGACAATCTGTTTGTGCTAGCTTGGGGGCGTACTCGAAACCGTTGGCCGGCTCGAAGTCACGGTGTCAGGACCCGCACCGGAGCCCGTTCGACGGACAGACCGCACCCGCCCGTAAGGGTCGGAGCCTAAGGGAGGGTGCGGACGGCGTCAGTGATCATCACGAACGTTTTGGAGAGCAGTTGCTCAACACCCCCGACGAACACGACGAACACGACGACCAGGAGCGCCAGAACAAGGCCGGATCCCGGCTGAGGAAGACCGGTCCGGCCCTGTTCGGATTCGTCATCGTGATCCTCGTGATCATCGTGCCCTTCGGCTACGACAGTGAGGAGCTGGGCGCCCTCTTGGCCGCGGCGGCCCTGTACTTCGCGCGGAACGCCCCGGCGACGATGAAGGCCAAGGCCAAGAAGTTCTTCGCCGACACGGCCGAACACTTCTACGGGTGCCGAACCTGTCAGGCTTGACCACTCGGGGGCGCCTCGGCGGGCGCCCCCGCCCCCACGGGGGCCACCCCCGAACAGATCAGACAGAGGAGAACCCATGCGGCCAGTAGGAGCGGTGCCCCCCAAGCGCACTCCTCTCGGCGCGGTCGCCGAGGTCAAGGCCGGTCCCTCCGGGGCCCGTCTCAAGGAACTCGGTGACCATCCCCGAGGGCTTCCCGTCATCACCCCCGCCGACTTCACCGAGGCCCAACGGGTCGATTCGCGCAACGTGCGCAGGGTTCCCGAACGGGAAACGAAACCCCTTGAGGCCTATCGGTTGGAGGAAGGGGACCTGCTCGTCGTCAGGCAAGGGGCCCTGGGACGTCTCGCCGTCATCGAATCGGACCAACGGGGATGGGTCTACGGCTCCTCCTGCCTGCGGGTACGGATCAAACCCTCCAGCCAAGTCCACCCCTCCTACCTGGCCGCCTACCTGTCACAGCCACGAACCCTGGAACGCCTGAAGGGACCCGCGCTGTCCAGCACCATCCCGTCGTTCAACGCCACCGCGCTGCGCGACTTGGAGATCGCGGTACCCGAAGCCGCACAGCAGGAGAGGATCGTGGCGACCCTCACCGACATGGACGGGGCCATCGCGGCCAGGCTCGCCGTCGTGGAACGTATGAAAGCCCTGCGCCCCTCCGTTTTCGAGGCGCTACTCGAAGGGAAGCCCTCATGAGTGAGCCGGCCGTGGTGGTCCGAGAATCCGACGAATTGCTGCGCATCGCCGAGAAGCTGGCCGCTGGAAGCCTCGGCGAAACCGCCGGGGTGGTGGCGGCGCTGCTCGTTCTGGGAACGGACATGGAGCCGGAGAGCGACCAGTTCCTTGGGGACACGAGCACGCCGCGGAGCCGACTGGCAAAAGCGATCGAAGCCCCGTCACCACCCTCGCGGGAACGGCCCGGGGGCCTACAGAGGCAATGGGATGACTGGCTGGAGGCGGCGAACCGTCGCGAACTCTTCGCCAGCGAGAGGCCCTTCCGCGATTTCCCCTCGGAAAGGTTGACCGAGGCCGCACGGGCCGTTCACCGTCTGTTGCTGCGTCTGCCCGAACGGGAGGGACGGTACCTGGTCGGGGAGATCTTCGACCGTTTCCTGAGCCTGCTGAGCGAACGCCAGGGGATTCGGGGAGACGAGTTCTCGACACCACGTTCGGTGAACGAACTCATGGTCCGGCTGGCCGAACTCCGACTCGGGATGGTCGTGGGCGACTTCTACGCGGGGCAAGGCGGGACCCTCATCGCCGCCTTGCACCACGTGGGCGCCCCGGAACGCGGTGAGACACCCATCAGTGGATCCGAGGTGAACCAGGCGAGCGCGTTCTTGGCCAGGGTCAACCTCCTCCTGCACGACACCGACCCGGGTCTCATCCGGCATGAGGACGCGCTCAGCACATGGCGCCCGACCGATGACGAAGGTCGGAGCTTCGACAGGATTCTGTCCAACCCTCCCTTCTCCCTCCACTACGAGCAGGAGAGCTACCGGACCCCACCAGGTTTCCTCGGCCACACCTCGGGATCCAAATCCGAACTGATGATGCTCCAGCAGATGCGGGCCTCGATCAGACCGGGGGGACGCGTCATCATGGCGATGCCCCATGGCCCCCTGTTCCGCGGGGGACCGGAGGAGCGTATCCGCCGTGCACTCCTGGAGCGCGGAGAGATCGAGGCCATCGTCGGAATCGGGCCCAACCTCTTCCAGGGAACGGCGATCCCCTCCTGCCTGATCGTGCTTCGAAGTCCCGTCCAAGACCCCGGGGAATCAGCCGACGTGCTGTTGATCAACGCCGAGCGGGAAGTGGAGAAGGGGCGTAACCAGAACCGGTTGGAACCGCGCCACATCGAGAAGATCACAAGGGTCTTCCAGTGGCGAGCCGAACTACCGGGCTTCTCCCGGCTGGTGCCGTACGAGGAGATCGCCTCGAACGCGCACGACCTGAACATCCGCCGATACATCGATCCGCCGGCGCGGCAATCTCCCGACCTTCGAGCCATGGTCAGTGGAGGGGTTCCTCCCGAAGAGGTCGAGCCGGTTCGGGCGCGATTCGCCGCGTTCGGGCAGCCCCCTGAGCGATTCTTCGAACGAGACTCCCACGGTTACCTGTTCCCTCAGAGCACCGACGGGTTCGCCGGGGTGATGAAACAGCTCTCCACCCTGGCCGGTCCTGTGGTCGGGGACCTCGTCGAGAGGCTTCGACACTCCTGGCCGGACATCGTTCACCAGGCGCATCCGCCCACCGCACGCCCCACCCTCGGCGCCTTCAGGCAGAAGCTGGTCGATGGTTTCTGCACCGAGCTCACCGAAGCGGGTGTGCTGGACGAATACGAACTCGCCGGTGCCCTCGCCCAGGTGTGGGCGGATCATGCCTACGAGGTCAACGACCATTTCCACGAGGATCGTCGTGAACTGCTGGAGTACGTACGTGTCCGGTTCGTCGAACCCCTGAGTGGACAGATCGACGAGCTGGTCGGACACCGTCAGCGAGCGCTCGCGGACACGGTCCGTCAGTGGAGCGAACGTTACGGGCTCCCCCTGACCCATCTGCTGGAACAGAGCGCCCAGGCCGACCGGAGGTTCCAGGAAAGGTTTCGGGAACTGGGTCTGGACCTGGACTGACGCCCGAGTCGGAAAAACCGGGGCCTTGACGGTCACCCACGTGGCTTCCTCGAAGGCCACCTTCTTCGGTCCCTTCGAGGAAGCCGCGTGGAGACGGGCACCTCAGTGCTCACCCCCGGTTCTGTGCTTCTCGCCGAGGCAGGTGACGTCCCAAGGTCTGGAAGTGGTGCCGGTCGGCCCACGCGGCGTGGTCGCCGATCACGTAGAGCCTGCGCTTGGCACGGCTGGCGGCCACGTTCAGCAGGTTCGGCGTCTTGGCCGCCCACTCCATGGCCCCTTCTCGATCGGGGGAGCCACCCAGCACGAACACCACCACGCCGGCCTCCTTGCCCTGAGAGGTGTGGATGGTGCCGCTGCGCTTGACGGGCACCCCGAACCGTCGTGCGATCCGGCCCACCTGCGTGGCCACCGCGCGGAAGGGCGCCAGCACGAACACGTCCTCCATCGGATACCCGCGGCGCTGGAGACCACCCAACAGCCACTCCAGCGCCTCGCCCTCGGCGGGCCGCCAGTGGTCGGGTGAACCCGGCCCCGGCGCGGGAACGTTCACCCACTGACTCCGAGGCAGGTCCAGGTCCGCGCGTGGAGGGGTCCCGTACACCATCATCCCGTCGTAAGCGACCAGGTTGGAGATGGTGAACATCGGGTCGTCACACCTGCGGTGCACACGCAAGGGCGCCCCCACCCACAGGGGTTCCTCCTCCGCGCGTTCGAGCAGGGTGCCGAGCGGAGTCACCGCATCCGCCAGCGCCTGCACCGAGGTGCGGGCGGGCAACCACCGTTCCTCCACACCGAAGTGCGCGCGTAGGTGCTGTTGGGCGGGCAACGACAGCGAGGTCACCGGCTCCAACTGGAGCGGGTCCCCGACGATCACCGCGCGCCGGGTCCGCCACAGCGCGCCCACCACCTGCTGTGGGGTGGCCTGACCGGCCTCGTCGACCAACAGCCATCCCAGGGACTGGGAACCGAAGGCCTCGAAGAGCCGGGAATAGGAGGCGAAGGTCGAGGAGACCACCGGGACCACCAGGAAGAGGCTGCGAAGGGCGTCACGGACCAGTTCGGCCGGGGCACCACCAGCCTCCCCGGAGAGCACCCGCACCGCGGCCCGTAGGTTCGCCGCCATCTTCTTGGGCACCGCGTGCAGGAACGCCTTGTGCACCTCCAAGGCGGCCAGGAACACCTCGGTGCGGGCGCGTGTCAGCTCAGGGTCGCTCCAGGGGGCACCGCGTTCACGCTCTTGTTCGTCGGGGGCGGGATCAGCGAAGGGAACATGGTCGGGCCACTCTTTTCGGGCCTGGGCCACGACCTTCTCGGTGGCGGCCGACCGCCGCCGATGCTCCTCGAGTTCCTGGTGGGCGAGGGAGAGGCTCCGCTCGCACCGGTTCACCTCGTCCTTGGCCCGATCGGCCGCCGCCTTGCGCTCCGCTTCGACGCCGCGATGACGCTCGACCTCGCGCAGGAGGTCGTCGTCGCGCCTTTGCCATTCCCTCAGCCTGCGGCCCAAGGAGAACAGGACGTCCCAAAAACCCGGCTTGAACTCCCAATGCGCGGTCCGCTCACCCTCGGCCGACTCGCGTTTCTTCCGGGGTTCGACCAGGTCGAGTTCGCTCTGCGCCAGCCTACGAACCGCGCTGCTCCGCTCCTCGTCCCGCAGTCGCAGTGCCCTTTCGGTGCGCTGGAGGCTTCGCCTCATTTCGGGGAGCCGCCTCAGTTCGCGGGCCACCGAGGCACGGGAGCTGACCAACCGGTCCCGCTCGCGCAAGGCGCGGGTGAACCCGTCGATCGCCGCGCGCCAGTTCCGAACGACCGCGCCTTGACCGCCACGGCTCGCCTGATCGAGCCCCTTGATCAGGTCCTGCATGCCATGCTCGCCTGTGGAACCATCGGGGTGGTTTCCCCACCAGAAGCGTTTGACGAAGTTGCGCCGGTTGCGCGCGTTGCCCAGCTGCGCGGCCAGCGTCCCCCACGCCTTCTTGTCGCCATCGAGCATGTTGGTGGCGGTGGCCGCGAAGTAGTCCGTGTGCGCCCAACGTTCGTCGATGGCCTCCCGGCCCGGGATCTCGGTGGTGACGTTGTCGACCGCACCGTTGTTGGTCGAGGCGACGACGATCTCGAAACCGGTCAGTTCCGGTCGTAGACGGGGAAAGGCGGTACGCCCTCGGGAGGTCTCCCAACCGTCCCATTCCTTGGTGAAGGCCTCCCATGGTTTGTCGAAGCCGGACAACACCCGGGCCCGCTCCACGATCACGTGGGCGATCAGGTCGCGCAGCAACGTCGTCTTCCCGGTCCCGGGAGGGCCGTTGACGGCGAAGAGACCGGGGCGCTCGCCCAAGCGCTCCACAACGCTGTTGATCGCGATCTGCTGGCTCAGGGCCAAGGGATGGGTGTCCTTGGCGGGCCAGCGACCGGCCGGGGTCAGTTCAGGGAAAACCCTTTCCGTCGCGGCGTCGCCCTCCGCCCGGATGTCCTCGCGGGAGATTCCGGACACCTCCTTGGAGGAGGAGAGATAGGAGCGCAGAGCGGGGCCAAGGTCGCCCGCTCGCACCGCCCCGGCGACCTTGGCCAGGTCATCGGCGATGAAGCTGTTCAACAACGGGGTGTCCGGTGGCTCCACCTCCTCGTCCTCGGCCGGACCCGTGTCGGTGTCCCCACGATGCCGGGCCAGAAGGGCCTCTTGGCGCTGGGCTTCCTCCTGAGCCCGTGAAAGCGAGACCGGATAACTGCGGATCCGCATCCCGAGTTCCAAACGCCCCTGTACCGAGAGCAGCGATGCCAGGACCCGTTGCAGGGCCTTCAACTCGTCATGTCCCAGGGAACGAGTGGTGGAGGAACGTGGGGCGCTCTCCGTCGACGCCCCTGCGGACACTTCACCGGACGCTTCCGCCGAAGTCTCCGCGGAAGCCAAGAATTCGGCCTCGACCCCCTCCATCTCCACTGCGAGGGAACCGGCGACCTCGGCCGACACGCTCAGCGAAGCACGAACGGCCTCCCAGAGCTCGAACAGGGGAGCCGTGACCAGGCCGCCGTCCACCAGGGCGAGCAGTGCTCGGGTGGGGGCGGGGCCGGGCTCGGCGACCAACCATTCGTACAGGGTCTCGAAGCGCTCCTCGGCGGTCGCGAACCCCTCCAACCAGTCCTTGCTCCTCGGCCCGGGACCTAAGGTCCTACCGATGGCCCAGCCACAGGTGGAAACGGTCTGGGCACCGAGCAGGGCCTGTCCGTGTTCGTCCACTTCGAAGGCGCCGAGCGCGGTCTCCGAGCCGACTCGGGACTCCACCTGGCGTGGGTCGGCCCCGAAGACCTGGTCGAGAATGGTGTGGGTCTCCTTGGTGGAGAAGACGCCAAGGTAGACGGTGTGCCGCCAGACGGTGTTGCGCGGTGGGCGCCTGTTCTGGAGGGGATGCCCCTTCTGCCAGGGCAGGGGAAGCCCGGCCTCCACCTCGTAGACCGGGGTGTCGCCTCTGAGGTCGGGGCGGTCCACCTTTTGGGGTTCGAACAGCTCGACCGCCCGCCAGAAGTCCACGACACGTGCGCGTTCCTGGTCGCCCCTGGCCACAGCTCCCGCTTTCCGTTTCGAAGTGCACGGACACGATCTGCCCGTGGAACGTTACCCATCGTTGATATCAGCTGTGGGACGGCGACCCATCCGAAAGATGGTGTATCGGTGGTGGAACGACCGATGTTGGCCGCAACCGGCCAGAAGAGGGGCGGGTGGGCCTCTTCTGGGTTCTGGCCGGACACGGAGCGAGCTGCCAGGAGACGGGTGTGATGCTCGCAAAAGCCGGAGAACCGTGTTCAGACGTCTTGGAACCCTTGGTCGCCCTCATGACTGGTCTCCAGAGGAGAAAGTGCCGATACGAAACTTCCAGTTCCCTGTGTTTCTCGTGGTGCCAGTGTGATGCGTTCGATGGTTGAGTCGAAAGAGATCTGCGGATGTGGGTTTAGGGAAATGGGAAAAGGTCAGTGAATTGCTAAACGTGACCTTCGAGTCTTCCTTTTTCGCACGTGCGAATGGTCTTGTGGATTCAGGTGTGGATGCACCTTCGATTGTCGCCCCCCGCGTAAGGACACGTCGATGCCCCCTGCGCCCCTGCCTCCGAACCTGTCCGCGATACGTGACGTCGGCGGGGTCATGCCCGCGGACATGCTCTTACGGATCTTCGACGGCCGCGACGTCGAGGGCGCACGGCCGTCCGACTACGGGATCATCGGCACCCGGGCGGTCGAGGACGAGGCCGAGCGGCTGTGGCAGGAACTGCGCGGTGCCTGGTGGGTGCTGCGGCGCACGTTGCCCGGTCGCGACGTGGAAGGACGGTTGCCGGGCGATCCCACGCGTTCCGCGCTGCGGGGCTGGATCGAACCGTTGTTCGTCGCTCTGGGGTTCGGGCGTCTCGCCGGATTGCGAATTCCCGGAATCTCGGCCGACGACGACCGAGGCCGCGTCTTCCCGGTGACCCACCGCTACCAGCACCTGTTGATCACGGTGGTGCCCTGGGACACCGAACTCGACAGGCGTGGCCGTGACGGATCCGCTTCTCCGCAGTCCCAGACGCAGGAGGCCCTCAACCGTGCGGGTGCCCACTTGTGGGGCCTGGTGACCAATGGCCGGGAGTTGCGATTGCTACGCGACTCCACCTCGCTGGCCGGAGCCGCCTACCTGTCCGTCGATCTGGAGGAGATCCTCGACGGCGAACCGGTCCACGAGTTCATCGCCCTGTGGAGACTCCTCCATGCTTCCAGATTCGAGGTCCTGGACGATGAACCACCGTCCACCTGCTTGATGGAACGCTGGCGCGACGAGGCGTTGCGTTCGGGCGTCCAGGCCTTGGACGCCCTACGACAGAACGTCGAGGAAGCCCTGGTCATCCTCGGGACCGGGTTCCTGCGACACCCGGACAACCACCACCTGCGACACCCCGTCCGTGTCGATGAACTCCACACCGCCCTTCTACGCATGGTGTTCCGGGTACTCTTCCTTGTCGTCGTGGAGGAACGCGACCTCCTCCACCCCACGAACACCGATCGGCTCACCCGTGGGCGCTACGCCGACTACTTCTCCTTCGCCCGACTACGACGGGTGGCCGACAGGGGCGGAGGTGGAGGCCCCCACCGGGACCTGCATACGAGTCTGCGCATCGTCTTGGACTCCCTCGGGCTGGAGACCGGTCGTCCCGAACTCGGTCTGGTGGGCCTGGGTGGACTCTTCACCCGCACCGAAGAGGATGGTTGCCTTGATGACGCGTCCTTGAGCAACCAGGTCCTGTCGCGCGCGATTCGCCGACTGTCGCGGGTACGGGACTTCGGAACCCGACGTTGGCGACCGGTCTCCTTCCGTACCCTTTCCTCCCGGGAGTTGGGCGCGGTCTATGAGTCCCTGCTGGAATGCCTGCCTCAATATCGGCCCGGCGATCACTCCTTCCACCTGGTCCACCGGGCGGGGAACACGCGCAAAATGACGGGTTCGTACTACACCCCGTCCTCCCTCATTTCCCGCCTACTGGACTCCTCTCTCGAACCGGTGCTCGACGAGGCCGTCAAACGAGGGGAGGACAAGGCCGCCGAGTTCGACGAACTCGACCCCGCGGACACCATCGCGGAGATGCTCCTGTCCGTCACGGTGTGCGACCCCGCGTGCGGATCCGGTCACTTTCTGGTGGCCGCCGGCCAACGCATCGCCAAACGGGTCGCGGCCGTCCGAGAGGGCACGCCCGAACCGGGGGAGGAGGCCTACCGCCAGGCGTTGCACACGGTGGTCGCACGTTGTCTGTACGGAGTCGACCTCAATCCCATGGCCCTGGACGTGGCCAAGATGGCGCTGTGGCTGGAGGGCATGGCGCCGGGCAGACCACTCGACCTGCTCGACCCCCACCTCAAATGTGGAAACGCCCTCATGGAGCGACTCCCGCGCAGATACGGGCCGGTATCCCCGACGCGGCCTTCGCCCCGGTGGAAGGTGACGACCGCAAAGTCGTGGAGTCACTGGGAAGGACCAACACACTCGAACGTGTCGGTCAGGGTGCGCTGTTCGACACCGAGTCCAACGCGGTCAAGGTCGGCAACACCACCTACGCGGAGGGGCTCAACGGGCTCTACACGATCCAGGTGGGAAGCCTGCGGGACGTCCGAGAGCAGGAACAGGTCTACCGGGCCTGGCGTACGTCTGCCGACTACCGCAGGGACGTGCACATCGCCGACGCCTGGTGCGCCACCTTCCTCTGGGAGAAGAGGGCGGGCACACCCCGGCCGGTGACCGACGAGACCTTCCGCCGGCTCTTCGACCCCGAGGACGCCGCTGCGACCGAGGCCACCCACGCCGAGATCAGGCGACTTCGAGAGCGGTATCGGTTCTTCCACTGGCACCTGGAGTTCCCCGACATCTTTCGGGTCTGTGACGACGAAGGGAGTGGTGGCAATGGCGCTCTGGGCTGGCAGGGCGGGTTCGACTGTGTGCTGTCGAACCCGCCCTGGGACAAGCTCGACTTCGAGGACAAGAAGTACTTCAGCGTGGTCGAACCCTCGCTCGCCCGCATCGCCGGGTTGGCTCGTAGAGAGGCGATCGGACAGTGGCAGCGCGACCACCCCGAAGAAGCGGAGCGATACCGGTCGGCGCGCCGTCAGGTGAAATCCACCCTGCACTTCGCCGGGCGTTCGGAGGGGTTTCCCGCGTGTGCCAAGGGGCTCACGGTCAAAGGGGTGAACACCCTTCAGGTGGATCATCTCTTCGTGGAGCTGTTCACCGCACTCGTCAAGCCCGAGGGCCGGATCGGTGCGATCGTCCCTACGTCCATCGCCACCGGGGCCGGAGCCCAGGAACTCTTCGCGAGCCTGACCCGTGACCGGTCGATCGCTTCCCTGTACGACTTCGAGAATCTGAAGCAGCTGTTCCCCGGGGTCGACGCACGGCAGAGATTCAGTTTGCTGTCGTTGCACGGGGACAAAGCCCCCGTTCCTGTGGCCGACTACGCCTTCTTCCTACATGAGCCGGCCCATCTCGACGACGGAAGTAGGAGCTTCGAACTCACCGCTGACGAGATCGCCCTGCTCAGCCCCAACACGGGTTCGATCCCCCTATTTCAGTCCAGGCGTGACGCCGATCTCACCCTCTCTATCTACCGTCGAATCCCGGTGCTCTGGAAAGAGGGACAACGGGACGGAAATCCATGGGCGATCAGGTTCAAACGTCTGTTTGACATGACCGATGACTCCGGTCTCTTCCGCGACATGATGGGCCTGGAGAAGGAAGGGTGGGAGCTACGGGGTAACGTCTTCGAGCGCGAAAGCCGTCGAATGATGCCACTCTACGAAGCGAAGATGGCTCACCACTTCGACCATCGGTGGAATGGCTTCACCACGGCCGGAGCTCCGCGACAACCGGCCCAGATCGAGAAGGGGCCCCCGCTTACGCGCCGATGCCGCGCTACTGGGTTCCCGGAGAGGATGGTTCCAGACCGGGTCTGGCCACGCGACTGTCGGAGGTCGGGTGGAACAGAGAATGGCTCTACGGTTGGCGTGACATCTGTCGATCGAATGATGAGCGAACCGGGATTCCCGCCTTCCTGCCACGTGTGGCCGTCGGCCACACCTTCCCGCTCATGTTCGTGCAACGGAGACCGCACCTGGTCGCGGCCTTGTGCGCCGTTCAGAGTTGCCTGGTCTTCGACTTCGTCGGCCGCCAGAAGATCAACGGCGCGCACATGTCCCTCATGACCTGGAAACAGCTTCCCGTGCCCACACCCGAGCAGCTGGAACCCCATCTCGGCTTCCTGGTGCCTCGCGTCCTCGAACTCATCTACACCACCCATGACATGGAACCTCTGGCCAGGGACCTCGGCCACGAAGGCCCACCCTTCCCGTGGGACGAAGAACGCCGTGCGACCATCCGCGCCGAACTGGACGCCTACTGCTTCCGCCTCTACGGGCTCGACCGGCAGGAGGTGGACTATGTCTTGGAGACCTTCCAGACGGCCAAGGGCGGCCTGAAGAACAACGAGATCGCCAGGTTCGGAACCTACCGAACCAAGGAGTTGGTCCTGGACGCCTTCGATGGTCTGACGGACGTGGCGATCCAATAGAAGCCCTGGAGACCGCAGCGGAAGTCTGGGCCCGGACCACCCCACCCGGGCGTCGACGTGTGCTCGGGAGCATTCCCTTGCCCGTCGACGTGGAGGGGCACCAACCGGCCGGCTCCCCGAAGGTGCGATCGCCGAGCGGGAGGCGAGCGCGGCACCGGCCGGTGGCCCGAGAGGGTGCCTATGGGCTACCTTGATCGGCAGTGACACGGGGTGCCCTGAATCCACTGATCAGGGCTGAGATGACACCCGTCGAACCTGATCCGGGTCATACCGGCGAAGGGATGTCCGTACATGGCCGGTGGTATCGGTGGCCGAAGGGACGCCTTCGCCCATGCCAGAAAGGCCACCGATGAGTTCTTCCCGCACCGCACTCCCCATCGACCAACAGACGGTCGTCGTCACCGGCGGGGCCCGAGGGCTCGGGTCCCGGCTGGTCCAGGCCTTCCTGGGGCAAGGCGCCCGAGTGGTGATCAACTACCTCCACAGCGCAGAAGCGGCTCGCGAGCTCGCCGCCACCCACCCCGACCGCGCCCTGGCCGTGCGAGCGGACGTACGCGACCCCGAACAGGTCGCCTCGATGGTCCAGACCGCAGAGGGCCATTTCGGCTCCTCCGTCTCCACCGTCGTCAACAACGCGCTCGCCGACTTCTCCTTCAACGGCGACGCACGACCCCACGCCGACACGCTCACCCCACAACACCTCGACCAGCAGTTCAGCGGTACCGTCCACGGCGCACTGAACACCGTCCAGGCGGCCCTGGCCTCCATGCGCGGCCAAGGGTTCGGCCGGGTCATCAACGTGGGCACCAACCTGTTCCAGCACCCGGTCGTCCCCTACCACGACTACACAGCGGCCAAGGCGGCGCTGCTGTCGCTGACCCGCACGCTCGCCCACGACCTGGGACCCGACGGCATCACCGTCAACATGGTCTCCGGTGGTCTGCTGCGCACCACCGACGCCAGCTCCGCCACCCCCGAGAGCGTCTTCGACATGATCGCCTCCTCCACACCGCTGCGCCGGGTCACCACACCGGCCGAGTTCGCCGACGCGGCCCTGTACTTCGCCTCTCCCTGGGCGCGCGCGGTCACCGGTCAAAACCTCGTCGTCGACGGCGGGCTGGTGATGAACTGATGACCGCCGCTTCCGCGCCTGACCAGGCCCCCGATCGCCGGATGCACCTCAACCTGTTCATCTTCGGCTGTGGCCACCACAAGGCCGCCTGGCGTCACCCCGACTCGCCGGCCGAACGGATCGGTGACATCACCTACTTCGAAGAACTGGCCCGCACCGCCGAACGCGGCCGCTTGGACGCGGTGTTCTTCGCCGACGGCCACGCCACGGGCGACGTCGCCGGTGGCCCGTGGTGGTTCCTCGAACCGTTGACCGCTCTGGCGGCCATGAGCCGGGCCACCCGGCACATCGGTCTGGTCAGCACCGTCTCCAGCACGTTCTACACGCCTTTCCACGCGGCACGCCTGCTGGCCTCCCTGGACCACATCAGCGGAGGCCGAGTGGGCTGGAACGTGGTGACGTCCATGTTCGACACCGAGGCCCGTAACCACGGATACGAGCGGATGCCCGCGCACCAGGAGCGCTACGCGCGAGCCGAGGAGTTCGTGGAGGTGGTGCTGGGGCTGTGGGACTCCTGGAGCGACGAGGCCTTCCACTACGACCGGGAGGGGGTCTTCGCGGACCCGGACCTGGTGCGCCCCATCGGCCACCGGGGAGAGCACTTCCAGGTCGACGGTCCGTTGAACGTGCCGCGCCCGGTACAGGGCAACCCGGTGCTGTTCCAAGCGGGTTCGTCGGAACAGGGACGCACGCTGGCGGCCCGCCGCGCCGAGGCCATCTACTCCGTGGCCTATGACCTGCCCAGCGCCCAGGACTACTACGGCGACGTCAAGGCGCGGATCCGTCGGGCGGGCCGCGACCCCGGGTCCGTCGCCATCATGCCCGGACTGGTCACCTACGTCGGTTCCACCGAACGGGAGGCCCAAGACAAGCAACGTGAACTGGACGAACTGCTGCCGACCGAGGAGTCATTGCAGCAGCTGGGGCTGTTCACCGAACAGGACTGTTCCGATTGGGAGCTGGACGCGCCGGTTCCCGAGCTGCCGCCACTGGAGGAGTTCACCGGTCCCAAGGGACGCTACGAGACCATCTTGCGCATCATCGACTCCGAACGGCCCACGGTGCGGCAACTGCTGGGCCGTCTGGCCGCCGGCGGCGGACACTGCACCATGGTCGGAACGCCCGAGCAGATCGCCGATCGGATGACCCGGTGGTACGAGAACGGTGGCGCGGACGGGTTCAACCTCATGCCGCCGTCGTTGCCGGGCGGGATCGAGGACTTCGTGGACCATGTGGTTCCCGTCCTGCAACAGCGAGGGCTGTTCCGTCGCGAGTACGAGGCGGACACGCTTCGGGGCCATTTGGGTCTGGAACGGCCGCCGTCACCGCACTGAATACGGGAGGGAGGTCAGGGAGGTGGGAGGCCTGAGGAGCCGTCCTCGACCTGTCCGGACCTCCCTGCCATAGGAGAGGCGCGCGGCAGCAATCGTCTCAGGGCTGCTGAGCGCCGGCAGACCCCCGTGTCGGGAGCCTCGTTCGGATGTGACCGCCTTGCTCCGAACCTTGGGTGCCGAGCACGTCACCCTGTTGGAGAAGGTGGGCTTTCCGGAAAAGGGGACCCACCGCTGTAGCGCTTTTTCGGGAGGAGGGCGTTACAGCGGTGGAAATCGCTTTCCCTGTCGTGTGATCACGGGATGACCACTGGCGATCGAGACCCGGTTGAACGCGTTGATGAGCGCGGTCGTCCACTCCACCGCGGAGATCTGTGCGGTGGTCAGGTGGGCGGCCGCACGGGCGTTGATCTCCTGCCGGTCGACGGCGGGGTCGATGACGGTGAGGGACTCCGCCAGGAGCAGCGCGGCCTTTTGCATGTCGGTGAACACGCCGGCTTCACGCCAGGACGGCAGCACGTCCAGGACACTCTGCTTCACCCCGGCCTTGCGGGCCTTGGGAACGTGGATGCTCAGGCAGGTCGGGCACCCGTTGATCTGGGAAACCCGGACGTTGATCAGCTCGATGGTGTCATCGCCCAGACCCGCCTCGTGCGAAGCGGCCCGGGAGGCCACAGCCGCCTTGCCGAGCGCCTTGTACACAGTGGGGTGTTCCTTGTCGATGTAGGGACGCTCCGCGCTCATGCCTGCTCCTCGGTCGTCTTCTGGACCAGGGCCAGGTCCGCGGGCCTGGGCTTGCGGAACCTGCCGCCCTGGGCCGTGTACTCCTCGCCGTGTTCCTTCAGGTGCTTGGCGAACAGTGGGCACACGGGGACGACGGTGATGTTCCTGCGGACGCTGTCGGCCAGCGCCTCGCGCAGCAGGAGTCCGGCCAGACCCCGTCCACCGAACTCCGGTGAGACCTCGGTGTGGAAGAAGACGCGCTCACCGTCGCCCTCCGGTGGGTCGACGAAGTCGGCGCGGCCGGCGAGGGTGCCGTCTTCCAAGGTCACGGTGTAGGCGCTGATGGCGCGCGTTTCGTCAAGGGCGATATGCACGACGGCGCCGGTCTTGTCGGTCTGTGGTTCGGTCAAGGTGAAGACCTCTCTGGGGATGCTGCCGGGCCGGTCGGTGGCGCACACGACGGCGCCCCGGCCCGGTGGGATCGGTGTTCGGCGGTGTGGATCAGTCCTGGGACCGCGCGTGGGGCGGCGGGTTCTTCCTCGGCCGCATCCGAACCTGGGGCAGGTCGGGGGCCGGGAGCCATCCCATGCCATCGCGGTTCTTTCCCGGGCCGCCGTGCCCCACGTAGCCTTCGACGCGCCCGAACCGCTCGCCGCGCTCCTGCCATTCCTCCCGGTACCGCCGGATCTCCTCGGTGGTGCGGCCCAGGAAGTTCCACCACATGACGAGCTCCTCGGCGAAGGGGGCGCCTCCCACGAGCACGAGCCGGGCCGGTTCGTCGCCGTCGTTGGCGATACGCAGCTTCTGGCTTCCCACCCCCGGTGTAGCCCACGGCGTCCTTGGGAACGCGCACGCCCTCCAGTGTGATGGCCTCGCCCGTGTCCACCAGCAGGCCGTGCTCGAACCCGGACTGGACCGCCAGGTCCAGGGTCGCGCCGGGATCGAGCCTGATCTCGGCGCCCACCAGCGGCGAGTACATGCTCACCGGGGACTGTGAACCCAGCAGTGAACCGAGGAAGACGAGCGCGGACCCGCCGTCGAAGGTGACGGGCTCGGGGACATAGTGCTCGAACTCCCGGCCCTGCCGGTTGCGCGCCTCCTCGGGGAGGGCGATCCAGAGCTGCACCCCATGGAGCCGGCGGGTGTCAGGGGTAGAGGTCTCGGAGTGACAGATGCCGGCACCCGCCGTCATCAGGTTCATCTCACCGGGAAGGACGTGGGCGCTGTTGCCACCGGAGTCGATGTGGGCGACGGTCCCTTGGAACAGCCAGCTCAGCGTCTGAAGGCCCGTGTGCGGGTGCGGAGCCACGTCCATCCCACCACTGGCCGACACGTCGTCCGGCCCGTAGTGGTCGATGAAGCACCACGCGCCGATCAACGAACGCTGCCGTTGCGGCAGGGTACGGCGCACGTTCATGGCACGCGGTCCACCCAGGGGCACGTCGCGGGCGGTGATGAGCTCGACGGGAGCTCCACCCTCCCGTTCGGCCCACGGCCCCGGGAGGCCGCCATCGACGCACACGTGGGTGTCGGGGTCAGCCTCTGGATCGGTCATCGCGAAGTCCCTTCCGCCGCGGGGTCGGATACGACGGTTGTGGTGTTGATGTTCTCTCCTCCAGGCCAGGCAGGTGCAGGAGCGTGCGAGCTCCACCTGTACTCAGCCCCAAGGTAAGCGCACGCGACTTCATCGTGCCAAGGCCCTACAGAGAGGGTGATGGTCGGGCTAGGGAGTGGGGTGTCAGTGGCCGTCACGGTTGGAACTGTGGGGTCTTCGACTCGATGTCAACGAACCGATGTCACGATGCGAAATATCCGTGAGCGATCAGCGGTCGAGGCATGAGTTTTACGGTTCGTTCGATATTCCTGTTCAGCTCATCTGCGAAGGATGCGTTCTATTTCGCCCAGGCGGGAGGGACGGGTCGCCTTGGCGCCCTGTGAATCCGTATGTACCAAAATTCCTACCCGTCCGCTTCTCCACCGAGCTTTTGTTGCAGCCAGGCGGGGATGTGTTCTTCGTCGCGGGGGAAGTATTTGAGGTCGTTGGTGAAGGCTGGGCCGATGAGGCCCGGGATTTCAGGATCCTCATAGTTGTATTTGATGGAGAATCGTCCGGGATGGGCGACGGAGTAGCGGACCGAGAACCATGTTCCTTTTCCGTCCCGGTAGAGGCCCGCCCTCAAGTCCTCGAACAACAGGTTGACCGCAACTGGTTCGCTCGATTCGAGGGTGTCCCCGTTCTGGTTCTTGACCGTGTAGGTGGTGAACGACTGATCGGCTACGGAGACACGAGTGTAAACAATCTCAGCCCAGTCGTTCGATGCTTCTTCTACCATCTTCCGGCCAATTTTTACCAGAAGCTCTTGTTGCTTTTGTGGATCCAATTGATTTCCGGTGAGTTCGATAATTCCTGCATCTGAGTATCGTTTTTCCATGGCCTGATTCTCCTTTTGGTGAAGGTTTCTCGTGGTAGTCGAGTCGGAGGCCGCTTCGCGGTCGATCTCCGTTCCTAGGGTCACTCGGATTGCATACGGGGTTCCTCGCTGAGTTTTTGTTGGAGCCAATCGGGGATGTGTTCGTCATCGCGGGGGAAATATTTGAGATCGTTGGTGTATCCCCATGCGGTGGGAAAGAGAATATGAGGATCTTCGTCGTAGTTATACTCGACATGGAAATTTCCAGGTCGAATGATTGTGAATTTAATCGAAAACCAGGTTCCCTCGCCTTCTCGATACATTCCTGCGCGCAAGTTGTCGAGCAAAGGTCCGATAGTGTTGGGTCCCCAGCCTGCTATGTTTTTTTCGTATGCATCGTGCACCTGAAATTTAGAAGAGCTGTGGTCAATCACAGCGTCACTTCTATAAATTACCTTTTTCCATCCTTGTGGTGCCCGCGAAAGAATGGACTGGCAGATCTCCTTGATGAGATCGAGCTGTTGAGTGTGGTTAAGGTGGCCTCGTTTGAAATGCTTGCTTACCAAAGGATATTCCTTGCGTCAATCGAGTGGTGGTAGATTTTTATATCGCTGAGGTTCCATTGGAACGCCATTAATGCTCCATTCCACATTGAAGGCAGAGGGCGGTGGGTCGATGAAATTTCCAGATTTGGGTGGGTACTCGATCCGAGGCATGCTGGGATCGAACTCGCTAGTGATCTTCGCCTGAATGTCAGGTTTTCCAGGTTTTAAGGAAATCGCATCGTTCCATTCTCCATTATTGAAATCCGGATTGTTGAAGTTGTGCCACTCGTCCCCATGCTTCAGTAGTCCGCGCCAGCTGCGCTCCAAATTATAGAATGATCCGTCGATCGTCCCGAGTTCTTCGGGGAGTCGGTCGGAGAATGCGGTATTGGTCCGATTTTGGTTGATGTCGAAGCGCATGGGAGGCATGTTAAGAAGCTCTCCCGGTCCGAAGAACTGTGTGCCGAAGAGATGCCCTCCCTGAAATTCAACTTGCTGATATTGCGGCACCTCTCCCGGTTCTGGCCACCGTTTTTCTGTCTCAAAGAAGTCCTTCCTGTACTGTTCGTTGAGGAGTTCGAAGTACAGCTCCCCATCATGTCCGGACTGTGTTTGCTGTGTCTCGTTGCGGTGATTCTCTGCTCTGGTAATGGTGCCCTCTGCCTCGACCGTCCTTCCGTACTCGTCCGTGCGGAAAGTGTAGTTCCCATCGACTACGTAGGTCATGTCCGGCCGAGGGTCCATGAACTCCGGGTTCCTTCCGCCCCACGCGGGGGAGTCGGCGCGAATCTCCCGGATCTTTCCGTCGCTATCGGTGATGTAGTCGATCGAACGTTTGCCGTCCGCCTCCAACACCGTGTACCGGGTGTCGGGGTCCAGCGTTACGTCGTCGCCGAACCGCGCCCCCTCCTTGGTGAAGAAGCGAGGATCTCGACTGTCGACCTTTACCGGGGCATCGGTTGAAGGCTTCTCCGAGCTCGGCCGGGCATCGGAACCTGAGGAGTCTCTTGGAGCGGAAGGTTCACTCGGACCGAAGAGATCGCCTCCGTCGTCCTCGGGTCGGCCCGGGTCGGACCCAGAAGGGGAGTCGTCTCCCGGGCTCCTCGGTGGGAGGGGCGGTCCACCGCCTTGCCCGCTGCCGTCGTTGCCACCTCCGGTGGCGGGTGTGGGGCCCCCGGTTTCCTCGCGTGGACGGCTTCGATCCGGTTGATCATTGTCGTGGTTCTGGGTTCGGGTGTCATTTCGGCCGTCGCCCGAGTCGTCATGGCGGCTCCGAGGACTTTCCTCGTTCCGGTGAGTGCTGGACCCCTCCGACTCGGAATCATGTCCCGAGTGTGAGGAGGGCCCTGGAACGTCCGTCTCCCGACTAGGACCGTGCGACGTACCGGCGCCCGTGTCCTCGCGTTGCGGACGTGGCGTGCTCTGACCGTCCTCTCCGGAGAGAGAAGGAGCGTCATCGTCGCCGGGACGCTGAGGCGAAGGGCGCCCCTCCTGAGCGGGCCCGCTCTCCGTCTGATTCGGGGTAGGGGGATTCCGTGGAGCCGGGCCGTCAGCGGAAGTGGGGCGGTCAGGAGAGATGGATGGCGCGGGCCGGTGCTGGTTCGGGTCCAGCAGCGATTCCTGCGTTATCGCGAGTTGGTCGGCGAAGCGCTCGGTGGTCGAGGTGGTGCCCCCCGGACGATCCTGGGGGAGAGGACTGCTGGGCCAGCCCTCGGCCCCGGGCCCACCACGCGCCCTGAAAACGTCGGAGCTCTCTGAACCGGTTCCGCTAGAGCCAGTGCCAGGGGACCCGCCGGAGCCGGAATCCCCGGAGGGCATGTCCACCCCCGACCCGACCACGATCTTGACCAGCTTGAGCGGTAGGCCACCGGTCATCATCACCGCGTTGGTGGCGATGGTGGTGTTGGAGTAGGCGACGCCGTCCTCACGGGTGGACCAGGCGGTGTGGCCTTCGATCAGCTCGTCCTTGGTGTCTCCTATGTTGTCGACCCACCGGTCCCACCCGGCGCCGGCTCCTTCTTGCCCGCCTTCGCCTGGTTCCCACAACCAACCGTGCTCGTCGTGGATACCGACCAGAGCGGCTGTGTCCATCCCCGCGTCGATCCAGGCGGCCTTGGCGTTGTCCTTGCGGCCGGTCAGATCGAAACGCCACCCGTTGTCGGGGTGCCAGAAGCCGAGTTTGGACTGGAACCCCACTGCTGTTCCCCACAGCACGTCGGTGACCACCGTGTCCCACACGGCTTGGCCGTAAGGGTTGTCGAACTTCGCCAGGTCGGGATGGAACTCTTCCCTCGCCCAGTTCGCGACGTTGTTCACCGTGTTGTTCACGTAATCGAAGGACAGTTCCGGGTCCAGCGGATCCATGTCGACGTCACCGGCGTCGGTGGGCAACCCGTAGACGAGAACGCCATCTCCGCTCGCCTGGTCGGGGGAGGCGTAGGCGGGTCCGTCGAAGAGGTTCGAGATCCGGGTGGCGCAATCGTTCTCGGCCTCGTTGAAGGTGGCCCAAGCTGCGTTGACCGCGCTCTTGAGTCGGAGGTTCTCCTGCAGGGCCCACTCGTCGGTTTCGTCGTCCTTGTCCAGCCACCACAGCTTGTTGTCGTGGTTGCGGTTCCAAAGACTCTGGGCCTCGATCCTGAGGGTGTTGAGCTCGCCTCGGGCTGTCTTGGCGGCTTCGGCGAGATCCTCCAGCGCGCCGGCGACGGTGGACAGGTCGGTTTCCAGGCCATCACCACGGTCCACGACCGGGTCCATCTTGGCGAAGAGCGTCTCGCTCTCGGGGGCCTCGTAGTGGGCTTGAAGACCCTGCCAGGTGGAACGCATGTCCTCGGCCCCACTGGCGATGTCCTCCCCGCCGCTGCGTAGTGTTTCAGCGGCGTAGTTGAGGGACCACACGTCGGTCAGGGGATAGGGGATGGCCTCAGGGTCGATCAGCGTGAACGGATTGGGGTCCACGCCGTCCTGGGGCTCGGTGGGTTCGAAACTCACCAGGAAGCCTTCCGGGGAACTGGAGCGGGGGTGGGGGTGGGGGTGGGGTTGGTCAGGGGGAGGTCAAAGGTCGAGGTTTTCGGTGGTGCCCGCCTGACGTTGTGCTTCGGCGGCCATGTCCTCTTGGCCCTGGGTGTAGGCCGTGGTGGCATCGGTGGCGCCTTGCAGGCACGACAGGCTCCGTGTGAACATGGCGTCGGTTTCGCCGCTGAAGTGTTCGAAGAATCCGGATAGGGCGGATTCCACCGGTGGGCTCTTGGCATTGGACAACGCCATGTCGATCCCGTCCGAGGTGGAGTCGATGGTGGAGGAGAAACCTCCTCCTTCCAAACCGAGCTGGTCCCCGAGGTCGGTCAGTACCAGTGAGACCCCGTAGACGTCGATGCTCCATTCGCTCATCGGTCCTCCTTGCCGGGGGAAGGGGTGAAGCGGTGGGGGTGGAACTCCGCTCCGGGGTCGCTCTCCACCTGGCCGGCGGCGATACGGTCGGCCTCGACCATGTCCTGCTCAATGACGTGGGCTCTCAGGCGGTTCAACGAGGTGCGGACACCGCCGACGGCCTTGGCCATCCGCTTTCCGATGGGTTTGGTGCCGAGCCGTTCCTTGCCGGTCTTGGCGAGCTGTGGTTCCTTGAGACGCTCAGCCGTGGACGTGGGGTGCGCAAACCCGGAGGCGGCACCGTCGTCGACACCCTCAGGAGGCTCGACCATCTCGAATTTCATTCAGAAGCCTCCTCGGTCCTTTACCGACCCCGCGGGGGTCTGTGGCCTTGCCTCAGCAGTATGCACATAGGGGGTGACTCTCCATGAAGGGCCATGGTTCGTGGGAAAGGTGCATCGCTACGAATGAAGAGACAGCGCACCGGTATTCGTCGCAGAACATGCAGATGAGAAAGCTGAAACCCTCAAAAAAGTGACGCACGGCACTTTTTCTCGTTGGTGGTTTTCGGTGGAGTCAGGGGCGCCGAGCCGGCTGCAACGGGCGCGCCTCTCCTCAGGTCGACGCGGACAGGTGGGCCGATTGCCGCTGGGCGAGATCCAGTGCGCGCAAGGGGGTGCTCGCGTCCTCCAACACCGGATACCAAACCGCCTGCTTGTCACCCTCCCCAAGGAGCACACCCGGAATGGGTCCGGCCTGGGCGGCGCCAGGCCCGATACGGAGCAGGTGGTCAGGTCCTATCGCGAGCCCGACCGGAACGGCGGGTCCCGTCCATACCGGTTCGTAGGTGAGGTCGGGGCGACCGGGAAGCCGGCGCACCCGCAACGCTCCCAAGAGCCCCTCCCCGGCCAAGGTCTCCACCAGGGTGGGGAGTTCCTCGAAAGGCACCGTGTTCTCGTTCTCGAACCCGATGACCACCGAAATCCGCTCCAGGACTCGACTTCCGCGCCAGGAGAGACGGAACTGGCCCGAGAACGCAGGACCCTGATCCAGTGGTCCGGACAGGTACAGAATCCATGGTCGGGGCCTGCGGCGAAGAGCCGATTCGATGATCCGCGCACGGTCCCAGGCCAAGAGAGCGGGCTCGTGGGGGCCCCAGACCGATGGTTTCGCTCCGGTCAGGTGCTCGGTGATGATCTGCGTGGCCCGACCCAACTCCGGGGTGAAAGGGTCTGGGTGCAGAACGGACACATCCACCACTAGCTGAGTCCCCGATGTTTCGGCGAAGTCGGCGAGGAACCCGGAGACCGGTGCCGCGTCGGGGTGCTTCTCGGTCCAGTTCGGCCCGACCGGTTCCTCGACCGGCCGGAAACCGTAGGTCTCGTCCCAGTGCACGGCCAGTCCGGTGAGGCCGTCGAAGTGTCCACCATCCTCGCCCTGAACGACCCAGCGCCCCAAAGGGCCGGCCAGAAAGGTGCGGGCTCCGTAGGTGAGCCGTGTGGTGGCGGGGGTGAGCACCTGTAGCGTTTTCTCCCGTCCGTATGTGGCCACCGCGTCGCTGAGCCAGGAGGAGAACGGCACCACGTCTCGGTCCTGGGCGACCAGGAGCGCCCGCTCGGCGGTCCGTTCGGTGGTCGGGTGTTCGGGTTCCTCCCACAGATCGAAGTCGGCGCTGCCCGAGGTCCACACCGCCCCGCCGAGTCGCAGCGCGAGCCTGTCGGAGAACCGATGCGCGACCTCACGGCCCTGTTCGTCGGGACGGGCACGGGTCTCCACCCACCAGTAGGTCTCCGGAAGACCGGCGACGACGTCCTCGCCGAGCAGGCGGACCACGTCGTCGGGTCGTTCCACCTCTTGACCCGGTTCCAGGGTGGCCAGCAGCCGGCCCTCCTGATCCCGAATCTGTAGGACGTCGGTGTTTCCGTGCACATGTAGGCGCAGCTCTGGGTCGACGTACTGCAAGGCGTCGACGATCGCCTGTTCATTGGGGCGTCCACCGACCAGGGCCACCACGTCGTAGCTCAACGACTCTCCTTCGTTTCGAGGTACGGGTGACCGAGATCGTCCGAAACAGGCATGGGACGGGCCACTTTTCGTGGGTGAGCATAACCAGATCCTCACGAAACATTCGACGCGTCCCCCTGAGCCCTCGACACCCTCTGGCTAGCGCTGTCGGCTTCCGGTCTGGGAAGCCGACCACCGTACGTGTTCGCGGATCCTGTCCCGGTCCTCGGGAAAGACGGTTTCCCAGTCCTGCTCCAGCGGGATCCAAGCGGCCGGTTGGCCCTCCTCTCCGTCCAGGGGAAGCTCCCGGTCGATGCTCGCCACGTACGAGAATCCCAGTGAGGGATCCCAGTCCGAACGGTAGGAACGCACACTGACGGCGGCGGGCACGGGATCGAGGTCCCCGGCCACGCCGGTTTCCTCCAGGAGTTCGCGAGCGGCCGCTTCGATCGGTGTCTCTCCCGGGTCGACCTTGCCGCCGGGAGGCACCCAACCGCGCCAACGGTGTCGGATCAGCAACACGTGACCGTGGTCGCGGTCGAGCGCCCATACCTCCGCGGCCACGGGAGCCATAGGCTCGTTGAACGCTTCGTTCAACCAGGTACGGGCGTCGTCGAACTCGCGGGTGGCCCGAAGAGTTTCGGTCAGCACCGAGCCGAGGGTCCGTGGTGAGAGGGGAGTGCGCGTCATTGGAGCCACTGTAGAGAGCACACTCACGCGCCAAGGCCCCAGGCTTCGAAACCGGCCGAGGTGGAGACGATGGCCGGGCGATCGATCGATGAGTACTGGTCCGGTCGCACGTGCCCGGTGGTGTGGGCGGGGTGCCATCCGGTTCCCCACCGGAAACCGAGGCGGGTTCTAGGATGACGGGCATGACTGAGGAGAAGGTGCGGCGTGGGCGTCCGCGCAGTGAGGCTTCGCGGCGGGCCGTTCTGGAGGCGACCGCGAGATTGGTGGGGGCCAAGCCCTATGACGATCTGACGATCGAGGGGATCGCCGCCGAGTCGGGGGTGGCCAAGACGACGATCTACCGGCGGTGGAACTCCAAGGCGGAGATCGTGCGCGAGGCGACCCTTTCCGGGTTTCTTCGGGTCGGTGGTCTGGAGGTGGTGGACACCGGAGATCTTCGTGCCGATCTGCTCGCCTGGGTGTTGGGGTTGCGACAGGAGGCGTTCGATCCCGGTCACATGAGCCTGGCGCGCGCGGTGCTCTCGGC
>NZ_JBSHCT010000022.1:0-102249 GCF_053615935.1 Nocardiopsis sp. NPDC055879 | reverse complement strand
CCACCCGGTCATCGTCCTCGACCACGAGAATACGCATGGCTAGCCATAGTAGGCAGTGTTCACGGCGGGCGGCCCCACTCCACGCCCTCACCCCCGCCGAGGTTCCCGCAGCGGGATGTACGGAGCGGCCTCCCGCACCCTCCGCCCGACACCGGGAACCTCGTATCCCGGCCCCCGAAACCACTCCGCGGTCTGCTCCAAAGAAGCATCGACTCTCCACCCACCGATCAGCGGGGTACCGCACGAGGCTAGAAGAGAAAGCCCTTCGGGAGAATGGATCCGAGGAAACAACAACGGCCGCCCAGCATCGTTGGTGGGCGGCCGTGTCGAAAGGAGGATCAGGCGGCGTGCACCGCGGACCTGTCCTCCGAGCGGACACGGCGGCGACCCCACGGCATCACGCTGTCGACGGCGAAGCGGCCACCGGCGAAGCCCAGGGCCAGCGCGGCGGCGGCCATGACGAGAGGCAATTCGAAGCCGCCGACCAGCGGGTCTCCGACGTGGGCGAAGAAGTAGGCGCCGCCCATCATGAGGGCGAGCAGCACCCCGGCGACGGGCAGGGCGAACCCGACGATGAGCGCCACCCCGGCGCCGACCTCGATGCCCACGCCCAGCAGGGCGGCGAACTGCGGGAAGGGGATGCCCATCGCCTCGAAACCGCCGGCGGTGCCCTGGAGGTCGGTGGCCTTGGGCAGCCCGTGGGCGATGAAGACGACACCGACGACGACGCGAGCGATCAGGGCGGTCAGGTCGCTGATCATGGTTTTGGGTGTCTGTTCGGTCATGGTGCGTTCCTGTTCTGTGAGCGGGTGTCCCGGTGGTCGGGGTCGGCGTCCGGTTCCAACACTTGAGACCACAACCTTTTTCCGGGAAACAACAGGATAATGCGTATCCGCTCGCGTACATAGCGTGCCGGGCGGAGAAGTTACGATCCCCACACGACCGCCCTGCTCAGGATGGATAACAGAATCCGGCTCAGTTCCGGACTCCAGGCCCCTTCGGGTCCGGGTACCGCGGCTGCTCGTCGTGGGGGTCCAACGAACCCAACATCGCCTCGGAGATCTCGCGCAGCTGTCCGACCTGCTCCCGGGTGAGCGTGTCGAACACCAGGCGTCGCACCTCCTGGACGTGCCCGGCGGCCGCCTCGCGCAGCGTCTCCATCCCCTTGTCGGTGAGTTCGACGAGGGTCGTGCGCCGGTCCCCCGGACGCTTGAAGCGGCGGATCATCTCCTCCGCCTCCAGGCGCGCCGCCGCGTGCGACAACCGGCTGGGCGAGGAGCGCAGCAGGCGGGCCAGACGCGTCATCGTCAGTTCCCGCTTCGGGGCCTCGGAGAGCATCGCCAGGATCTGGTAGTAGGCGTGCGGCATCCCGGAATCATGCCTGAGCTGACGATCCAGGGCCCCGTCCAGCAGGTGCACGGCCATGAGGAAGATGCGCCAGGTCCGCTGCTCGTCATCATCGAGCCACCGTGTCTCGGTCATCGGACCCGAACCCTCCGAACCACTCGAACACTCGATCACGTCGCCGGCCGCCGACCGAGCCCACTGGTCTGGTCCGAATCGAGGCGATCCCCATCGTCCCGGCACATGGGGGGACGCTCCTCTCGACCTCGGATCCGCGGCCGCTCACACCCCGCCGACCTATGGTTTCGGGGCTTTCCGCAACGCTACTACGCCGTAACGTACGCCGGCCCGAGCACGCGCGAACCCGTCCCGCTCGTACGGGAACCAGTGACCGGTACAGGTGCCTCGGCCCGCCGACGGCCGCGCACTCTCGGGTTTCGGCACAAGTCCGCCGAGTGGCCGATTCGCCCCCGATCGGATGGGCGTCTTCCCAGCGCACAAAGCCATCAAACACACGAAAAGGTCTACCGACCTCGGCCCGGTTCTGCGAGACTCCCCAACATGACGGGCACACACAACCCTGCCGACGCGAGGACCGTGGAGGATCTGCTCCGCATCGACGGACGGATCAAGTACGTGCACTTCTGGGGCCATGAGCCATCACCGGATGGGCTCACGGCCACCTGCCTCTCCCAATGGTGGCCGGCCGACTTCACCGTCGACGGCGTCACCTACCGCACCGCCGAGCACTTCATGATGGCCGAGAAGGCGCGACTCTTCGGTGACCCCGAGGCCGCCGAACGGATCGTCGCCGCCGAACACCCCAAGCGGGCCAAGGAGATCGGACGCGAGGTCGGGGACTTCGACGAGGAGACCTGGGAGCGCGAACGCTTCGGGATCGTCGTCCGAGGCAACCTCGCCAAGTTCGGTCAGAACGAGGACCTGCTGGAGTATCTCCTGGGCACGAAGGAACGGGTCCTGGTCGAGGCCAGCCCCCGCGACCGCGTGTGGGGGATCGGGATGGGACGGGAGAACGAGAACGCCGAACGTCCCAAGTACTGGCGCGGACGCAACCTGCTGGGCTTCGCGCTGATGGAGACCCGTGCCCGACTGACCGCCGAACAAGCCGCCTGACCCATCGCCATTCGCCCACGCGGGGCCCGGAGGGACCACCTCCGGGCCCGTTTCGTCCCTTAGGCCCCATCCCGATCGGCTGTTCTCCCCGATTTCACCCCGGGTCCGGCCGATCACCCTCCTCGGCCCTGTCCACCGGCGTAGAGTCCGCACACGCGAACATCACGGTGCCCCGGCACCACGGCGTGTCGACCGTCCCCGGGCCACCGTCCTCGCCTCGTCCAGGACCACACCCAGGGGATTCCCATGGCCTATTACCGAATCCAACTCAACGACGGCACCAGTCACACCCTCCAGGCAGTACGCATGCGAACCGACGCCGGCAGCTTCTACTTGGAGGAGCGCGAGGCGGGCGACTGGCGCGAGGTCTTCAGCAACCCCATCACCGAGGTCGAGCGCGTCCAGCGCCGGTTCACCGAGAACGACGGCACCTGGACCTGGCTCCAGGAACGGCTGCCCGCCCCCGTGGGCGGCGTGCGCGCCTGGTGATCCCACGGCGGCCCGGTACCGAATCAGCGCACCTTGAAGGCGAGACGGTGCGCGATGGCGCGACTGGAGGAGCCCACCGCCAGGTGATAGACCCCCTCCGGGGTGCGCCGTGCGTGCTCGACGGGGTCCCAGATCGCGAGGGCGCGCGGTGGGACGTCGAGGTCGACCGTGACGGTCCGGCCCGGCGCGACGCGCACCGAGGCGAAGGCCGCCAGGGAACGTAGAGGGCGCGGGATTCCGGCCTCGGTGGGCGGTTCCAGGTAGACCTGCACGACGTGGTGTCCGGGACGCCGACCCGTGTTGGTGAGGGTGACGGTGACCGTGGGCGCATCGGTGACCAGGCCGTCGGTACCCGGGGTGGTAACCGGCGTGGACAGCGCCGCGTCGTCGATCCGCCAGGTGGTGTAGCCCAGACCGAACCCGAACGGGCGGTGCGGTTCGATCCCGTCCCGGTCGTAGGCGCGGTGACCGACGAAGACCCCCTCGGCGTAGTCGTGGATTCCGTCGACGGGACGGGTGTCCAGGATGGGCACGTCCTCGTGGTCGCGCGGCAGGGTCCAGGGCAGCCGGCCGGTGGGTTCGGCACGGCCGGTGAGGGTGTCGGCGAGGGCGTGGCCGTACTCCTGGCCCCCGAACCAGGACCACAGGACGGCGGGCACCTGGTCGAGCCAGGGCAGGAGGACGGGCGCGCCGGCGTTGACCACCACCACGGTGTTCGGGTTGGCGGCGTAGACCCGTCGGACGAGTTCGTTCTGGCCGCCCGGCAGGTCGAGGGTGGGGCGGTCGTAGCCCTCGGACTCGACCTCGTCGTTGGTGCCGACCACGACGATGGCGACGTCGGCCGTTTCCGCGACGCGGACGGCCTCCTGAATCTCCTCCTCCACGGTGGGGCCGGGCGGCGCGTGGCGAACCTGGACGATGACACCACGGCCGAACCCGCCGAAGTCCCCGACCTCCATGTCGACGTCGATCGACACGGTGCGGGGCTCGGATCCTTCGGGGACCTCGATCTCCGCCCTGGGCCCATCGGGGTGGGCGTGCCGCGATTGGAGGATGTCGTCGACGGAGGCGCTTCGGTCGCTCTCGGAGACGGTCTCGTCGTCGACGCGGATGGTGTGCGCGCCCACGGCCGCGACCTCGATCCGGTGGGTCCCGGGCTCGGCGAGGGTGAGGGTGGCGAGGAACCCGGCCCGTTCCGCGCTCTCCTGAACGTGGATGTGGAAGGCGCCGCCCGGCACCTCGGGGGCGTCGATGGCCTCGCCGTGTCCGTCGTAGAGGGTGAGGTCGGCCTCGGTCAGGTGTTCGGTGGCGACGATCGGAAGGAGACGTCGGGGGTCGCCGCCGCGGACGAGGGTGACCTCGACGTGTTCGGGCAACACCTCCCGTAGCCCCTCCGCCGGGTCGACCAGGTACCCGGTGTTGACGTGGGCGCTACCGCCGCCCTGGGTGTGTGCGTCCACGGCGTTGGGCCCGATGAGGGCCACCGTCCGCACGGAGTCCGGCAGGGGAAGGACGTCGCCCTCGTTACGGAGCAGGACGTGGCCGCGTGAGCCGACCTCCCGCAGGATGACGCGTTCGTCCTCGCCCGCCACGGCCGAGGTGGTGTCCCGATCGAGTCTGCCGACCCGTTCGGCCAGGCGGAGCAGTCGGACCACCTTGTCGTCGACGACGGACTCCTCGACCTCACCGGCACGGACCGCGTCCACCAGCGCTCGGCCCCAGGGACCATCGGGGCCCGGCATGACGATGTCGAGTCCGGCGTCGGCGGAGCGGGCGCCGCTCCGAGTGGCGGCCCAGTCACTGAACACGACGCCGTCGAATCCGAGCTCGTCCTTGAGGAGGTCGGTGAGCAACCGGCGGTGCTCGGTCATGGTGGACGATTCGACCTCGTCGTCGACGCCGTTGTAGGCGGCCATGACGGTCCAGGCGCCGGCGGCGATCACGGCTTCGAAGGGTGGAAGGTAGACCTCGCGAAGGGTCCGCTCGTCGATGCGGGAAACGTAACCGGTGCGTTCTTGTTCGGTCTCGTTGCCGATGAAGTGCTTGGGACAGGTGCCCAGGCCCTGCCCCTGGACGGCGCGGACGAAGGCCGCGCCGAGTTCGGCGGTCAGGTGGGGGTCTTCGGAGAGACATTCGAAGTGGCGTCCACCTGCCGGGGATCGTTGCAGGTTGAGCACCGGGGCCAGGATCACGTCGACGTCCTTGCGGCGGGCCTCGGCGGCGAAGAAGCGGCCCACGCGTTCCATGAGTTCGGTGTCCCAGGCCGCGGCGACCGCCGTGGGACCGGGCAGGCTCGCGGAGTGCTCGTCCTGGGTCACCTCGGTCCCGCGTACCCCGGCGGGACCGTCGGAGACGGTGATCGGGAGCAGGCCGATCTCGGCGGCGGCGTGCAGGACCCAGCCGGTCCGGCCGGTGAGCAGGCGCGCCTTGTCCTCCAGGGACAGGCGGCCCACGCGCTGGTGAAGGTCTGCGGTCATGAGCCCCTAGCCCCCTGATCCACGTCTCGTAAAGCGAGACATTACTTACTTAATGTTCATTCAGCAAGAGGGGCGGGGAACATCGATAGCGTGGACGGGATCGGGCCCCCGAACCCCCCGGCCATCGGCCCGAAGTACCCCCGCGGTACGAGGAAGTGGAGAGCGGACCATGAGCGAGACGACCCCCACCGGCACGCCTTCGTCCGGGGGCGATCCGCCCTCACCGGTCCCGCGCAAACGGGTCAATCGCCGCGAGCGGATCCTGCGCACCGCGGCCGAGGTATTCGCCGCGCAGGGGTTCAACAACACGTCGCTGGCCGACATCGCGGCGACCCTCGACATCACCCCCGCGGGGGTCCTGCACCATTTCGGCTCCAAGACCGAACTGCTCACCGCGGTGCTGGAGCTGCGCGACACCAACGACCCCGCGCCCTCCGGCGCGGGCATGCTGGACCACCTGGTCACCACCGCCGAGCGCAACGCCGCGCGCCCCGGCACGACCCGGCTCTACGCGGTGCTCTCCGCCGAGAGCGCCACCGCCCGACATCCCGCCCAGGACTGGTTCCGAGACCGGTACACCGTGCTGCGTCGGGAGGTGGAGGAGGCGGTCCTGGACCGGATCGGCCCGGAGTACCGCGAGATGGCGAACACCCCCGGACCCGATGGTCACACCCCCGCCCACTCCGCGGCCACCGCGATCCTGGCCGCGATGGACGGCCTTCAGGTGCAGTGGCTGCTGGACCCGGAGTCGGTGGACATGGCCACGGTCACCGAGCTGGTGATCGATGCCCTGGTCGCCCGGTTGCGCACGACGGAGGGCGGGGGGCCTTCGGGGCCCGTCCAGACCTGAACGCACTCGACGGCCTCGCGAGCGGGCAGACGAAGGGGCGCCCGCGGTGCCGTGCACCGCGAACGCCCCTCGTGGTCCTGTCCCGCCCCTGGGGCGGTGATGACCGCGCTTCCTACAGGTCCTCACCGTGGACGGAACCCGGGGTCCCGTCGGTGGTCATCTGTGCCTCGTCGGTCTCGCTGCCCTCAAGCCACTCGTCCCAGGACTTCTGCCAGTAACCCCAGCCGTTGTCCCACTCGAACTCACGGTCGGTGCCGGTGGTGTCGAGGATGTCGCCCATCAGGGTGTTCTCGTAGAACCACACCGCGTCGTCCATGCGCAGGTTGGTGCAGCCGTTGGAGGTGTTGGCCGAACCGATCGCGCCATTGCTGGACATCTCGTGCACGAACTCGCCGCTGTTGGAGGTGCGGACCGCGTAGTTCACGTCCACGCGGTAGGAACCCGGGGAGTCCTCGGGGATGCCCACGGTGCTGGAGTCCATGGTGATGGTGTCGTAGCGCTCCATGAGCACGTGCACGCCGGTGGTCGTGGTGTCGAACCGACGGTTGGCCGCACCGTTGCTCACGTCGATGGTGCGCTCGTGCTCGCCATCGATCTCGATCTTCATCTCGTGGTCGGGCACGTGCATCGTGGCGATGAGCTCGCGGCCGATCTCGAAGTCGATCTGGTAGTCACGCACACCGTAGACACCCTCGGAGGCCTCGACCCCGGACAGGTTCAGGTCGACGGTGACGTTCTGGTGCGGCTCCCAGTACTCCTCGGGCCGGAAGACCGCCATCTGGTCGGTCACCCAGTTCCAGGCGCCGGCGATCTCCTGCTCGGCGACCACGTTCATGGAGTTCTCGACCTGGCCCTTGTTGCTGACCGGCATGTCGAAGTTGATCACGACGGGCATGCCGACACCGACGGTGTCGCCGGAGCTCGGGAAGTTGGAGGCCAACTCCAGGCGCTGCCCGGCGACCGCCTCCAGGGTGCTGAACTCGCTGGTGGCCTCGGTCTCCTCACCGGCCTCGTTCTCCGCGGTCGCGGTGACCACGATCTCCGAGCCCGGACGCAGGTTCCAGTCACTGATCCACTCGGTGCCGTCCTCGTTGAGGGTGCCGGTCATCTCGTACAGCTCGGCCTCGTCGTCCTCACCCTCGGCCTCGCCGCCGTCGGGGACGGCCGCTTCGCCGACCACGGTCTGGTCGATCTGGACGTCACTGATGGTTCCGTGCTCGGCGGTGACCCGGACCGGGGTGTTGGGTGCGATCTCCTCGCCGCCCTCTTCCGGGGTGATGCTCAGCTCGGCCGGTTCCGCGTCCGCGGCGGGGTCGGAGTTACTCTGCGTCTCGGCGTCGCCTGAACTGCACGCGGTCGCGACGAGCGCGAGCGCCACGAGTCCGATGCCGAACCGGCGCTTCACCGCCGACTGGGTCTTGCCCGTCACGTCTGGACCTCCATAGAACATCTCGATAACCGGCCTACGTAGTAGGACGCTCCGATCCGGAAAAGGTTCTGAACTCCCGCGTATCGGTATGGAGCGGTTATCTGATGGTGTCCGACCCACCTCGTCCGGAATCGTCGAGAATACACCCAGGGGGTACGTGGCCGGTCCGCCAGGGGGTGGGTTTCCGGCCGATCCGAATCACGCCCACCTTGTCCCCCCATCATGCACCGCGTAGAATCTTGTTCATTCGCCCAGGTTCTTTGGCGAACGAAAACTGAGCATTCGAGCAGGTTTCCCCTGGGAGGCCGAAGGACACGAAGGAGCTGTGCCATGCCGTGGATGTGGTTGGCCGGAGCGATCGTCCTGGAGGTGATCGCGACCACCTCACTGAAGTTCTCCGAGGGATTCACCCGTCTGTTCCCCTCCATCGTCGTGGTCATCGGCTACGGCGGCGCGTTCTACGCGCTCTCCCAAGCGCTCGCCAGAGGCCTGCCGCTCGGTGTCGCCTACGGGGCCTGGGCCGCCATCGGGGTCGCCCTGGTCGCCATCATCGGAGCGGTCCTGCTGGGAGAATCCCTCACCTGGACGCAGATCGGCGGCATCGCCCTGGTCATGGCCGGGGTCATGGCCCTGGAGATGGGCGGACGGCATTGAACACGTGCGCACCGACCGGCCATCGAACGGGAGGAACACCATGAGTACCGCGAAGACCACCGAGGACCCGGACAACATCAGCGACGGCCGCCGCCGCAAGGGCGAACAGCGACGCCGGCTCCTACTGGACGCCACCATGGCGGTCATCGCCCGGGAGGGTGTCACCGCGGTCAGCCAGCGTCGTGTGGCGACCGAGGCAGCGGTCCCGCCCAGCACCGTCACCTACTACTACGCGACCATCGACGACCTCCTCGTCGACACGCTCACCCGGGCCAACGACGCCTACGTGGCGGTGGCGGAGGCCCTCCCCGACGACCCGGACGGCGCGCTGCGCGGGTTCGCGGCGCTCATCGCCGAGGGCACCGGGCACGACCGAGCCCACGCTCTGGCGGAGATGGAACTGTTCCTCATCGCCGCCCGACGCCCCAGCCTGCGGGATCAGGTCACGCGTTGGCACGACGCGGTGGACGCCTTCCTCTCCCCCTACCTGCCGGACCCCGAGGCCCGCGCCGGGGTGGCCGCCGCCTGCGACGGCTATTTCCTGCGCTGCTGTGTCCTGGAACCACCGCCCTCGGCGGACCAGGTGTACCGGTCCCTGCGCCGTCTGATCGACCAGGCCGGCTGACCGTTCACTCCGCTTGGCGGACCAGGCCACCCGACCGACCTCGAACGGTCGGCGCCGGTCCCCCTCAACCCCGTTCGCCCTTCGACCCGTCCCGGACCATGTCCACCAGCAATCGCAGGACGAACATCACGGTGGCCGCCAGCAGGACCCACGCCAACAGGTTGAGCGCTTGGGTGTGCGTGGCCAGGTCCGACCAGGCCACCCCGGGCTGTTCGGTCACGTTGAACAGTCCCACCGACATGAACCCGGTGACCACCGCCAGGACGGTCATGACCGCGCGGCGGACCACCGAGCGCAGGAGTCTTCGGTCCTGCGGGTGGGCGAAGAGCCGCGCCTGCACCGTGAACCGGCCCTTGTGGAGCTGGTCGGTGATCCGGTCGAGCCGACGTGGCAGTCGGCGCAGGGTCGGCAGCAGGGCCAACAGCTCTCCGGTCGCCAGCTCTCGCAGGTTTCCGCCGTCCAACCGCTCCGACATCCGCGCCCCCGCGTACCGCTTGGCCTCGGACACCGTGTCGAACCCCGGGGCGAGGAACATCAACGTTCCCTCCAGGGTGGCCAGCGCCCGGAACACCGCCGCCAGTTCGGCCGGCAGGACCAGCCCGAACCGGGTGACCAGTATGAGCAGCTCGGTGAACATCCGCATACTGGCCGTGGCCCCACCATGCAGGTAGCGCGCCATGAACCGACCGAGCGACCGGCGCAGCCGCTCCGGGTCGATCTCCCCCGGATCGTCCACCACGTCCAAAAGCGTGTCGGTGAGCAGGACCGCGTCACCCCGGTCGATGGCCAGCAGCATCATCTGCAACGCCTCACGGGTCCGGGCGTCCAATCGGCCCACCGACCCGTAGTCGAGCAGACCCACCCCTCCGTCGTCGAGCAGCAGGATGTTGCCCGGGTGCGGGTCGGCGTGGAAGATCCCGCCGACGAGCACCTGCTCCAGCAAGCAGTCCAGCAGGGTCTTGGCGATCTCCTCCCCACGCCGCTCCGGCAGCTCGGTCCCGCCGATCTGGTGCCCGTGCAGTCGTTCCATCACCAGCACCCGACGGCTGGTGTAGGCCTCGTGGACCCGCGGGATGCGCACCGGCGAGTCGACGGACGCCTCCGCGACGGCGGCGATGTTGGCCGCCTCCACCTCGAAGTCCAACTCCTCCAGAAGGGCGTCGGCGAACCTCTCGGCGAGGCCGCGCACCCCGATCGCGGGCCCCCACTCGGTGTGCTCGTCCACCCGCTTGGCGAGGCGTCTGATGATGTCGAGGTCGCGTCGGACCACCGGACCGATTCCCGGTCGTTGCACCTTGACCACGACCTCCTCACCACCGAGCAGCCGCGCCGGATGCGCCTGGGCGATGGACGCGGCGGCCAGGGGTTCGGGGGTGAAGTCGGCGAACACCTCGTCGACCCCGCGTCCCAGTTCGGCGGCCACGCAGTCGCGGATGTCGTCGTAGGGGACCCGGGCCACCTCACTGTGCAGTCGGCCCAGTTCCTCGACGAACACCGGTGGCAGCAGGTCGCGGCGGGTGGCCAACACCTGGCCGAGCTTGACGAACACCACCCCCGCCTCTTCCATGGACCGGGCCAGGGAGCGGGCGAGCCTGCGCTGTACCGAGGTGTCGTCCACCCCCTCCCGTCGACCTATGACGTATCCGCCCAGGCCGTGCCGGACCAGGATCCACAGGATCCCGCGGTACCGGCCCAGTCTTCCGAACAGGTCGGTGGTCTCGCGGAGCAGGGCGACCGGACGGACCCCGGTACCTCGCGGCATGAGGAGTTCGAGGGCGACGAACGCGAGCATCGAGCCCACCGCCATCGCGAACAACATCAACGCCAAGAAGCCCGGTTGGTCCATCCGGGCCGGCTCCGCGGTGTTCAACGCGTCGAAGGAGCCGTAGTGGGCCAGGACCGCACCCACCGATCCGATCGGTGCGCCGAACATCGCGGCCAGCGCCAGACGTGGCAGGTTGAAGGGCACGTCCATGAGCCGGCTGGCGAGTTTGCCCAGGCCCAACAGGACCAGGATCATCACGACCAGGGAGAAGACCTGACCGATGATCATGCCCAGCACAGATGTGACGGTCAGCGATTCCACACGGAAGGCCCTTCTACGGCACGGCGCGGCGGGGAGCCGCGCTGTGGGAGGAACGGGGTGGCGGGAGAACCCCGCCGTGTTCAACATTGCCGGCTTCGGCCGACCCGCGACAGCCCACGTCCTCGGACTGTGGACAACCCCATCGAACCGCGCCGACCTCCTCGAACACGGACGAGGGCCCGCCGATCCCTCGACAGGCCCTCGTCACCGCCCGTGCCACGCCCTTTCAGGACGACGGCATCGGCGCTATCGGTCTCAGCAGGTCAGCTCCCAGGAGCATTCCAGCTCCCCGCTCACCGCGGGCTCACTGCGCAGGGACACGGTCCCCTCCGGCGCCTGGTTGCCCAGGTACTCGGCGAGCCGGACCACGATGGCGTCCTGCACGTGCAGGGGCGCCGCACCGGCGTGGTCGTTGTTGACGACGCTGAAGTGGACCTCCGAGCCGTCCGGCCCCTGTACGTAGCCGGACAGGGCGCTCACCCCGGACATGGTGCCGGTCTTGGCCTGCGCGACGCCGTCGGCCGCCGTGCCGTCCATGCGCGAGGCCAGGGTGCCGCCGACGAACGGGTCGCTGTCGCCGGCCACCGGCAGGGAGTCGTGCCAGACCTCGTACCAGGGGGCGTCCTGCACCCGAGTCAGCAGGTCGATCATGCTGTTCGCGGTGATCCGGTCGGTCCGGGAGAGCCCCGAACCGTCGTTGAGGACCAGGTCGGAGGTGTCCACACCGAGTTCCTGGAGAGCCTCCTCCACCCCGGCCAGGCCGGCTTCCCACGAGCCCTCGCCCGCGGTCTCCTGGCCGACGCTCTTGACCAGCATCTCCGTGTGACCGTTGTTGCTGAACTTCATCAGCGGAACGAGGATCTCCTCCAAGGTCATGGAGGTGTTCTCGGCGACGGCGTGGGGCTCCGCCCAGTCCTCGGGGACCTCGCCCTGAGCGATGTCCCCCTCGACCTCGACCCCGTTCTCCTCCAGGGCCCGGGCGAACACGTGCCCGGCCATCCCGGCGGGCTCGTCGACCGTGCGCAGCTGTACCGACGGCTCGGTGTCGGCGGGCAGGCTCCCGGTCACCTCGATGGTGTTGGTGCCGACCGGACGGTCGACCACCAGGGTGTTCTCGCCCTCGGCCGGTCCGGTGACGGCCTGGTTGTCGACCTCCACGTGGCCCTCGGCGGCGCCGGGGTCCACGCTCACCGCCTCACCGTCGTCGGTGGCGGTGACGGTCACCTCCGTCACTCCGGTGTCGTAGCGGTCTCCGTGGGCCACGGTGAGCGCCGAGATCTGCGCGGAGTAGGCGTAGGGCTCGTCCTCGGGCCACCAGTCGTCCACCAGGCGCTGATCGTCGAACCAGGTGTCGTCGGCGTACACCTCGCCCACCGAGGTGATCCCGGCGGCGGCCACGTCCGCGGCCATGGCGTCGATGTCGTCCGCGCTCAGCGTCGGGTCGCCGCCGCCGACCAGGTACAGCCCGGGCACCTCTCCTGCGGCGGTGTCGTCCTCGACGACGGCCCGCGTGGTGAAGGTGTGGTCGGGGCCGAGCGTCTGCAGGGCCGCCGCCGTGGCGAAGTTCTTCATGTTGGAGGCGGGCAGCAGCGAGGTGTCACCGTGCGCCGAGTAGAGCTCCTCGCCGCTGTCGGCGTCGGTGACCACCACACCGGAGGTCGCGCCCTCCAGCGCGGGGTCCTCCAGGATCGCGTCGATGTCGGACCGCAGCTCGTCCGCCCGCTCATCGGGATCCGCGGTGTCGGCCAGCGCCGGTGTGGTCGCCAACGCGAGGGAGAGGGTGAGAAGGGTGGCGGCCGACCACCCTCCGTGTCGTCGGAACGGCGTGGGCCGTCGGGGGGTGGCGGGAGTCAAGGATTCTCCTTCGGGGGAAACCGGTCAGAGACAACGTGAACGTCGAAACTAGCGGAGCCCCGCACCCGAAACCAGGCACTTTCGTCATCTCGCGTGTCGTCGAAGGTGGTGAAGGAACCCGGAACGAGGAACCGGCGCCGCGGAGGGGACATTCTCCACGGCGCCGGTCAGATCCCATCGCTACCGACGGCGCACCGCCGGACCACCTCAGATGAGCTCCACCACCTGGGAGTAGTGGCAGGCGTCCCGGTGTCCGCTGCCGCGGTCCAGCAGCTCCGGCGGTTCCTCGACGCACTTGGTCCGTTCGGCGTCGGAGAGTTCGTTCGCGAACTTCGGGCACCGGGTGCGGAAACGGCACCCCGAGGGCGGGTTCGCCGGGCTCGGGATGTCGCCCGTGACCATGATCCGTTCCCTGGTCCGCTCCTTGATCGGGTCGGGCAGCGGGATCGCGGAGATCAACGCCTGGGTGTACGGGTGCGAGGGAGAGCTGAACAGCTGCTCCGTCGTGGCCGTCTCCACCATCTTGCCGAGGTACATCACGGCCACCCGGTCGGCGATGTGCTTGACCACCGACAGGTCGTGCGAGACGAACAGGTACGACAGCCCCAGCTCGTCCTGGAGGTCCTCCAGCAGGTTGATCACACCCGCCTGGATGGACACGTCCAGGGCCGAGACCGGCTCGTCCAGGACCAGCACCCGGGGGTTGAGCGACAGGGCTCGGGCCACGCCGATGCGCTGTCGCTGGCCACCCGAGAACTCGTGCGGGTACCGCGAACCGTGCTCGGGGTTGAGCCCCACCAGCTCCAGGAGCTCCTTGACCCGCTTGCGCGCGTCGCGGTGTCCGTCCCCGTGGATGCGCATGGGTTCGCCGATGATGTCCGAGACCGTCATGCGCGGGTCCAGGGACGCGAAGGGGTCCTGGAAGACCAATTGCAGGTCCTTGCGGAGTGGACGCATCCGGCGGTCGGAGAGCCCTTGCAGGGGTTGCCCCATGTACGTCACCTCGCCCGAGGTGAGCCGGATGAGGTTGAGCAGCAACCGCGCCGTGGTGGACTTGCCACAGCCCGACTCCCCCACCAGCGCGAGCGTCTCCTTCTCCCGCAGGTCCAGCGAGATACCCGAGACCGCCTGCACCTCTCCGACCTTGCGGCGCAGGATGCCCTTGGAGCGGATCGGGAAGTGCTTGACCAGGTCGGTGGCGCTGAGCAGCACCTCTGGTTCCACGGGGTTCCCCGGTTCGGCTTCGTCCCCGCTCTCCTGCGAGTCCTCGTCACCGGGCCGGAACAGGTCGGCCGCCCCCACTCCCACCAGTTCGTCGCTGAAGTGGCAGGCCGCCGTGTGGACGGCGGGGTCGCCCGTCTCGGAGGGCTCCCGGCCGGTGTCACCGTTGGTGAGCAGCAGCCGCGGCTCTTCCTGGTGGCACCGTTCGCGCGCCATCGGGCAGCGCGGCGCGAACCCGCAGCCCGGGGGCAGATCCCGCAGGGAGGGCGGGCTTCCGAGGATGGGTGTGAGCCGGTCGGAGCGGTCACCGTCCAGTCGGGGCAGCGAGCCGAGCAGCCCCAACGCGTAGGGCATGCGCGGCCGGTAGAAGACCTCCTCCACCGGACCCATCTCCACGATGCGGCCCGCGTACATCACCCCGACCCGGTCGACCTGACCGGCGACGACACCGAGGTCGTGGGTGATGAGCACCAGGGCGGCGCCGGTCTCCCGACGGGCCCGCTGGAGCGCGTCCAGGACCTGCGCCTGGACGGTCACGTCGAGCGCCGTGGTGGGTTCGTCGGCGATGATCACGTCCGGCTCGTTGGCCATGGCGATCGCGATGACCACGCGCTGGCGCATACCGCCGGAGAGCTCGTGCGGGTACTGCCTGAGCCGCTGCTCGGGCGACGGGATGCCCACGATCTCCAGCAGTTCCAGCGCCCGCTCCATGGCGGTCTGCTTGCTCACCTTCCGGTGCGCGAGCACCGCCTCGGCGATCTGGTAGCCGATCGTGTAGACGGGGTTGAGCGAGGTCAGCGGGTCCTGGAAGATCATCGCGATCTTCTTCCCGCGGACCTTGCTGATCGCCTTGTCGTTGAGCCCGATGACCTCCTGGCCGAGGACCCTGGCGGAACCCTCCACCTGTGCGTTCTTGGGCAGCAGGCCCATGATCGCCATGGAGGTCACGGACTTGCCCGACCCCGACTCCCCCACGATGCCCAGGGCCTCGCCCCGGCGCAGCACGTAGGAGACCTCGCGGACCGCGGGAAGCGGGCCGTCGTCGGAGGGGAAGGTGACGCTCAGATCGGATACCTCTAGCACCACGTCGTCACCGGTCTCGGCGGTGGCGTGTTCTTCGTTCATGTACTCAGTCGTCATCGCCGCACCCTGGTCTGTCGTGGGTCGAGGGCGTCCCGGAGGCCGTCACCGATGAAGTTGATCGTCAGACAGATCAGCACCAGCAGCACACCCGGCGGATAGAACAGCCAGGGACGCGTGGTCACCGCCGTGCGCGCGCTGCCGATCATCTGGCCGAGCGAGATGTCCGGGAGCTGGATGCCGAGCCCCAGGAAGGACATGCCCGCCTCGGCGAGGATCGCCACGGCCACCAACAGGGTGGCGGCGACGATGATCGGTCCGGCCGCGTTGGGCAACAGGTGCCGGACGATGATCCACGGCGCGGAGGCCCCCGATGCCCGGGCCGCCTCCACAAACTCCTGTTCCCGAAGGGACAGGACGACGCCGCGGACCACACGCGCGATGGTCGCCCACGAGAAGATCGCGATGATCAGGGCGATGGCGGACCAGGAGGCCCCCGCACCGGTGTTGCCCGCGATCGCCGCGGCCGCGACCAGCAGCGGGACGATGAGGAAGATGTCGACGATCCGCATCATCAACGCGTCGACACGACCACCGTAGTACCCCGCCGTGGCGCCCCACATGGAGCCGACGACGGTGGAGACCAGCGAGACGGTGAAGGCGACCTTCAGGGTCTGCTGGGCCCCGCGCATGAGCTGGGCGAGGACGTCGTTTCCGGCGGCCGAGCTTCCCAGGGGGTGTTCGCCGCCCGGCGGCAGGTTGCTGGGGATCTCCTTGTAGACGGTGTGGTCCCACACCCAGAAGAAGGGCCCCACGAACGCGAACAGGATGATCAGGATCAACATGACCAGGCTGATCATCGCGGGACGGTGCCGCGTGAACCGGATCAGGATCGTCTGCAGCTGGGTCCGGTCGGCACTGTCCTTCTTCTTCGCCCCCTTGCGGGCGCTCCCGAACATGCCGTTCTCACTCATAGCGGATCCTTGGGTCGAGCACGGCGTACAGGAGGTCGGCCACGAGGTTGGCCACGATCACGATGACGCCGCTGAGAAGCAGCCAGCCCATCAGCGCGTAGGAATCGTTGTTGTCGACCGCCGTGATGAAGAAGTCGCCGAGACCGCGCCATTGGAAGACCACCTCGGTCAGGATGGCCCCGTCGATCACGCCCGCGACGCTGATGGCGACGACGGTCGTCAGCGGGATCAACGCGGTACGCAGGGCGTGGCGTCGGATGACCACGTGATGGCGCAACCCCTTGGCCCGGGCCAGACGCACGTAGTCGCTGTTCATCACCTCCAACATGGAGGTGCGTTGGTAGCGACTCCACGAGGCGAAGCTGATCAGCATGAGCACGAGTGTCGGCAATGCCATGTGGGCGAAGGCGTTGAGGAATTGGTCTCCCAACGGTTCGCCCTGGGCTCGGAAGCGTCCGTCACCGATGGTGGCGAAGACCTGTTCATCCACCAACTGGTTGAACTTGACCCCGGCCGCCTGCATGATGCCCGCGAGCCAGAAGGTCGGCATCGCCAAGGCCAGGAAGCCGACGAAGGTGAGCGTGTAGTCGAGTTTGGAGTACTGGCGCAGAGCGCTGATGACACCGGTGATGATCGCCAGGCCCAACGCGAAGACCATGGCGGCGCCCACCAGGCGCAGGGTGGTCCATAGACGTTCGGCGATGGCGGGGCCGATCTCGTACTGCGGCCCCTGGGTGGACGGGCCGAACTCACCTTGGAGCAGGCCGATGTCGCCGTTGCCACCGATTCCGGTCATCCACAGCCAGTACCGCTCAGGCATGGAGCGGTCCAGGTAGAGGCGCGCCTCCGCCTGCTGGATGACTTCCTCCGTGGGCGGTGGCTGTTGCATCCGGATGTCGGCCAGGGGGTCACCGGAGACGTCGATCATCACGAAGGTGAGGATGGATGCGAGGACCAGGACGGGTATCGCACCCAGAACGCGTCGCATCGTGTAAACGAGCATGGAAGTGATCCTTCAGGGATGGGCGAGGATCGGCCCGGCCCCGGGAGGGTGTCCCGGAGCCGGGCCTGGGCACTCGGTCCGCCCTAGTCGGCGATGGTCCATTCACCGACGTTGTGGGTGGAGCGGTAGCTGGACTGGAGGTTGTCCTCGACTCCCGCGAGCCGGTCACTGTTCACGAAGGAGTAGTTCGGCTCGTGCATGATCGGGAGGACGTAGGCCTCCGGGACCAGGATCTCCATGGCCTCGTTCAGGTGACCGGCGGCGGTGTCGAGGTCGGGGGCGTTGGCCGCCTCGTCGACCAACTCGTCGACTTCCTCGTTGTCGAAGCCACCGAAGTTGCTGTCACTGTCGCTGCGCCAGTACTGGGCACCCGACGTCACGAAGTACGGCGTGCCCTGCCAACCGAACTGCATGATGTCGTAGTCGTTCTCGGCGAGCGTGCCGCCCAGGTCGTCGGTCACCTCGATGTTGGCGGTGACGCCGATCTCGGCCAGTTGCGCCTGGATGAGCTGGAGCGAGGTGTTGCGCACGACGGAGTCGGTGCTGCGCAGACGGAAGGGACCGACCTCCTCACCGTCGAGGGTGAGGGTGTCGCCGACCTCGTAGCCGGCCTCCTCAAGGATCTCGGTGGCGGCGTCGATGTCGCCGGTGCCCTGCGTCTCGCCCTCGTAGTGGTCGACGAAGTAGGGGCTGTCGTTGCCGAAGATGTGGTTGTTCTTCAGCTGGTACTCGGGGTAGCCGGCTTCGTAGTTGCGCGAGGCGATCTCGTCACGGTCGATGGCGGTGAAGATGGCGCGTCGCAGCTCGACGTCCTGGAGGAACTCGTTGTTGAGGTTGATGTCCACGTGCTCCCAGGACGCGCCCTCACCGATCGAGGTCTTGGCGTTGGGCAGATCCTGAAGCTGGGTGTAGACGTCCTCGTTGTAGGAGAAGGGGTTTCCGCCGTGGATCTCATCGTTGCTGAAGGCGTTGACGAAGGTGCCCTCGTCGGTGTTGAACATGAAGGTGACGCGGTCCAGGCCGGGCTCGTCGCCGAACCATTCGGGGTTCGGTTCCTTGACGACCTCGTTCTCCAGGTCTCCCTCGACGATCTGGAACGGGCCGCCGGACCACTCGGGGCGCTCGGCGTGCAGCCAGGCGAAGAACTCGCCCAACTGGTCCGGATCGTCGACGTCCCAGCCGTTCTCCTCGGCCAGGTGGGAGGGGAGGAAACCACCGGCGACGCTGTGCGAGTCGAACAGGCCCATCCACTCGGCGTTGGCCTGGCCCTCCTTCAGAGTGACCGTGGCGGTCTTGCCGTCGACCTCGATGGCCTCGACCTGGTCGGGGTTGGTGCTGGAACGGGAGTCACAACCGTTGCAGTGCCCCTCCTCCGGCCCGGCGGACATCATCCAGGTGACCCGCAGGTCCTCGCCGGTCATCGGCTCGCCGTCGCTCCACACGGCGTCGTCGGCGAGCGTGAAGCTGAACTCGAAGGGTCCCTCGTCGGGGTCGTCGTTGATCAGGGTGGGCTCTTCGGCGAGGACGTCCATGTCGTACTCGTAGGTCTCGGCGTCGGCCAGCCACCCGCCGGTGCTCGGAAGGATGCCGGAGAGCATCTGGATGACGTAGACGCTGCCACCGGCCGCGCTGATGGACTGCCATGCGCCGGGAAGGGTCTCGATGACCCAGGTGGCTTCCCTGACGCCATCGTCCTCCTCTCCGCCACCGCTACAACCACTGGCCACCAACATTGCTGACGACGCCGCCGCGGCGAGCGCCAGCGTCTTTCGACGCTTGAACATAGTCACACCCTTGATCACTGAAGCGACAGGACACGGGGGAGATGCCCCAAGGGCACGCCCCGACAAAACTAGGCGATTAGTCGATCAGAAGACCATTTAGCGAAAAATCTGTATAGCCCCAATGCCGGATTCGTGACCCATCCGCAACCGGTTCGCGCCCATCGGACCAAGCCCTGGTCATGTTTTCTCAATACCCCGACAACGCACCGTGTCACTTCACATCTCCGCAGGCCAGAGGACCCACGGGAAAACCCGCCAATCACCGGGGATTCGGACGACCGACTAAAGGTTTGCGGTTAATCGGTTAGCTCGAACAGCCTCGACACATAAGTCAACAATGTTTAACTACGGCGAGGACCCGAATCACTACCAAAAGAGAAGTGGACACAGAGAACCATTCACCTCAAGTCGCACCAAAATAGGACAGTTCACCGAGGCGATTTCTATCCTAGAAAACATAGGATGAACCAATCATCGACTCTTGTATCCGCACGACACTCGAAAATGGACACGGATATGTCCTGAACCCCGCCACCTAAATGTCCGAAACCGAGGACCCCTCGCACACGAAGCGGATAAGGTTCCGTGTGACGACCTCCGTCATCCTCAGCGCCCCGCCCAGCGAGAGAGGCATCCGCCGTGTCCGAATCGGTCCGCCTGGTCTGCCCTGTAGGTCGTAAGTACGTAGAGACTTGGGCCGGTTACGTTCTGGTGATCCTGGGCTTGATCACGGCACTGATCGGCTCCGGCCACTGGGCCGGCGTCACCCTCGGGGTCCTGCTCGTACTCGGCGGCGCGGCCTGCGCCGTCCACGGCCACCTGATCAGGAAGCCCGTGCTGGAGATCTCCAAGGACGAGTTCCGCTACGAGCGCGGGTCCTACGTCGTGAGCGTCCCCTTCGAGGAGATCGGCTCCTACCACCTGCTGCCCGGGCGCATCCGTTCCCTGGGCCTGTACGACACCACCGGGCGAGCCAAGCGCTTCCCGTCCCTGTCCGGTCGCCGCACCGCGCGCAGCCACCTGCCGTTGACCGGGATGATCCAGCCCGCCAGGGTCGAGGCCTTCATGGCCGTCGCCGGCATCCCGCCCCGCAAGCGCTCCCTGACCTCCTGACCGGGGCACCATACCGGCCCCGCCTCGGACCGAGCCGCACCGTTCCACCCCGAGGATCAGTCAGACATTCCTCTCTATTCATCACACACACCGCGACGGACATACCGCCACAAGGCCTGTTCCTTTACGCTCAAAGTGTGAAGCAGTCCAGAATCACCGCCATCCTGACCGTAGCGGGGATGCTCGCGGCCATGTGGGTGTTCGAGATCGTCGACACCGTCCCCGGCATGCGGCTCGACCAAGAGTTCGGGCTGCGTGCCTGGGACACGAGCGCCCCCTGGACGATATTGACCGCCCCGTTCATGCACGCCAACTTCCCCCACCTGATCGGTAACTCGCTGCCGTTCCTGGTGTTGGGGTCCCTGGTCGCCTTCAGCGGCCAAGGCCGCTTCCTGCTCACCACCCTGATCGTGGCCGTGGTGAGCGGTGTGGGCGTGTGGCTGTTCTCCGTCCCGGGCGTCCCCACGGTGGGCGCCAGCGGACTCGTGTTCGGCTACTTCGGCTACACCGTCCTACGCGGCATCATCGAGCGCAAGACCGTCGACATCGTCATCATGATCTGCGTGGTCATCTTCTACGGGACCATGATCTGGGGGGTTCTGCCCCAACACCCCGGAGTCTCGTGGCAAGCACACCTGTTCGGTTTCATCGGTGGGCTCCTCGCCGCCTACATGTTGCCCAGGCGTGAGGCCGATCGTCGGATCAGCCCCGGCGGCGGTGCGCAGGGCGGCTACTACGCCCCCTGAACCGCGGGACCGGAGCAACGCGAACGAACACACGGCGGGGGCCGTCCTCCCAGATGGGATGACGGCCCCCGCTTCTCGTGCTCCCCCTCGGCGCGAGGGGTCGCCACCCGTTCGTGCGCACGGTCACATGGGTCAGAACTCCAGGCCCTGCGCCGCTTCACCCATGGTGCGCTCCAGGAACATGGGGTTCTTCGACAGCCACTCGCGGGCCCCCGCGGTGGCGTCCTCCACGCCGGGGGCCACCGTGAGCACCTCCAGTTCCGCCAGTTCGTCGTCGTTCATGGTCCAGTTCTGGATCCACTCGGTCAGTTCCGGGTAGTCCTCGCCGAAGCCGTCTCGACCAACGGAGTGGATGTTCTCGGCCTCGCCCATCAACCCCTGCGGGTCCTCAAGGTCCTTGAGGCCGTACTGGGCGTAGGCCGGGTGCGGACGCCACAGCGTCACGACGATGGGTTCCCGCGCCTCGTACGCCTCACCCAACTCGGCCATCATCGAGGCACCCGACGACGTCTCCAGCTCGAAATCCTCGTCGAGCAGGTAGCCGGGCATCGCCTGGTCCCGGGTGACCCTGGTCAGACCCGCGTCCGGTTCGATACCGACGATCTTCCCGCCCAGGGCGTCGGAATGTCGAGGCAGGTCGTCGATCGAGACCAGGTCCTCCATGTACTCGGGAACCGTCAGGGTGAGGGAGGCGTTGTCGTACCAGGAACCCAGGGTCTCGACCCGACCCCTGTGCTCGTCCATGTACTCGTGGTGCGTGACCGGGAGCCACATGTCCAGGTACAGGTCGAGATCGCCGGCGGCCACCCCCTCGAAGGCGGACGTCAGATCGGTCTCGGTGACCGTGACGTCGTAGCCCTTCTCCTCCAGGATCACCTCCCACAGGTGGGTGACCGCGATCGCCTCCTCCCAGCCGATCAGCGCGATCTCGACGTCCTTGAGGTCCTCGCCACCCTCTTCGGCCGCGCATCCGGTCAGCAGGAGTGCCCCGCCCATCCCGCCCGCGACCAGACTCTTCAGGCCCTTGTGGCTGTACATCCTTGGGGTCTCCCGCCCTCGAAGTCCTTCTGTGCGCCCGCACGCCGTGGAGGGTCGACCATCGACGCGGGCTCTGTGACGACACACGGAAACGGCCGTCCCCAGCATGGGAACGACCGTCTCAAATGTACTTGAACCACCAGTTTACGTGTGAGAACGACCGCTGAAACTCCGGCCCGCCGTGGTCGGTTCCGTGACCGGCCACGGATCATCGCCACGGCTCCGGAGAACCCCGTTCACGACGAAGGGCCGCCCCACCGGTGGCTCGGGTCCTGGCGGTGGAACGGCCCCCATGAGCGTGTACCCGTCGAACGGGTCCGCGTGGAGGTCCTTAGAACTCCAGGCCCTCGGCGTCCTCGCCCAGGGTGCGCTCCAGGAACTCGGGGTTCTCCGACAGCCAGACGCGAGCGCCCTCCTGCGGCTCGTCCTCGTACTCGTCGAGCGTGAGAACCTCCAGCGTGGACAGCTCGTCGTCGTCCATCGTCCAGCCCTCGATCCAGCCGGCGACCTCCGAGAAGTCCTCTCCGAAGCCCTCGCGACCGATGGCGTGGATGGACTCCGCCTCGCCCATCAGGCCCTCGGGGTCCTCAAGGTCCTTGAGGTCGTGCTCGGCGTAGGCCGGGTGCGGACGCCACAGCGTCACGACGATGGGCTCCTCCTCGGCGATCGCGGAGTCCAGCTCGGCGAGCATGGCCGCGCCCGAGGAGGTCACGAGCTCGAACTCGTCGTCCAGGCCGTAGCCGGGCATCGCGCTGTTCTGCGTGGTGTCGGTCAGGCCGGCGCCCGGGTCGATACCGACGATGCGGTTGTCCAACTCGTCCGCGTGGTCGAGCAGGTCCGGGATGCTGTTCACGTCCTCCATGTACGTGGGAACCGTGAGGGTCAGGATGGCGTTGTCGTACCAGGAACCGAGGTCCTCGATCTGGTCGCCGTAGTCGTTCCAGTACTGCTCGTGCGTGGCCGGGAGCCAGGTGTCCAGGTACAGGTCCACGTCGCCGTTGGCAACGCCCTGGAAGGCCGGAGCGACGTCGACGTCGGTGACCTCGACGTTGTAGCCCTTCTCCTGCAGGATGACCTCCCACATGGCGGTGGTGGCGATGGCCTCCTCCCAGGCGATCAGCGCGATGCTGATGTCCTGACCGCCCTCTTCGGAGTCCGAACCACCGGTCAGGTCCTCGCCGCCGTTCCCACAGGCGGACAGCAGGAGCACTCCGCTCATACCGGCGGCGGCCAGACCCGTCATGCGCTTACGGCTGTACATCTTCGGGATTCCCTTCCCTAGTGACTTGCGTGGACCGGCCGATGTCAGGAAGCGACACGGGCCTGCGGGCTGTTCTTGGTGACGGCGGCGGTGAGGCGGTCCAGGAAGATCGCCAGGATCACCACGGCGATACCGGCCTCGAAACCGAGCGCACCGTCGTTACGGGTGATGCCCTGGTAGACCTGGCTGCCCAGACCACCGGCACCGACCATGCCGGCGATGACGACCATGGAAAGGCCCAGCATGATGACCTGGTTGACACCGGCCATGATCGTGGGCAGGGCGAGGGGAAGCTGGATACCGGTGAGGATCTTGCTCCGGGGAGCACCGAAGGCCTCACCCGCCTCCACGAGTTCCTTGTCGATGCCGCGGATGCCGAGTTCGGTCAGGCGTACGCCGGGCGGCATCGCGAACACGATGGTCGCGACCACACCGGGTACGGCGCCGATCGAGAAGAAGAAGATCGCCGGGATCAGGTAGACGAACGCGGGCAGCGTCTGCATCAGGTCCAGGATCGGCTTGACGATCTTGCTGAGCGTGTCGTTGTAGGCGGCCAGGATGCCGATCGGAATCGCGATGACCACGGCCACGAGACTGGCCACCAGGACCAGACCGAGCGTGTCCATGGCGTTGGTCCACTGTCCGACGGAGGCCACGATGGTCAGGGCGATCAGCGCGAACAGCCCCATGCGCCAACCGGCCACCGAGAGCGCGAGCAGGCTCAGCAGCAGGATCATCATCAGCGCCATCGGCCGGGTGACGAACATCGGCAGCAACAGCCAGCCGAGCAGCACCACGAGCAACCAGCCGCCGGCGACGACCCCGGCGCGGAACCGGGTCCGCTTCTCGACGAGTCCCAGCGCGGTGACCGCGATCAGGAACACGAGGGAGACCACGAAGTAGGGCTCCACGACCGTGTCGAACAGGTTCATCGCCCAGATGAAGAGCCCCGGGACGGCGTTGACGATGGCCGTCACGACACCGAACAGTGCTTCGAGGACGTACAGCAACGAGACGCCGATGACGATGCCGAGCAGCGGAAGCCGACGCCAACGCACCAACGGCGCGGCGATGATCACCGCGGCGATGAAGGCCAGCTGCCCGGCCGCGGGTTCGACGAAGAACCCGGACAGGACGGCGACCGCCCAGCGGATGAACTCACCGCTCAGGTCGAAGAACCAACCGAAGTTGGCCTTCAACCAGCTGTTGAACGCCTCGAACCCCTCACCGAGAGGCAGGGAGGGCGGAAAGTCGACGGGTGTCACTTGCTCTTCTCCCCGCTCGCGTTGGTGTTGAGCGAGGCGAGCACGGACTCACGGGTAACCATGCCGAGCACCTCACCCTGGTCGGAGACCACACGCAGACGGTCCGAGGTCGACACACTTGAGAACAGGTCGGCGACGGCGGTGTCGGCGTCGACCTGAGGAACGGAGTCGTCCTTGGCCACGGAGGCGTCGATGACCGCGGACGCGGTGAGCACCCGGGAGCGGTCGACGTCCTCGATGAAACGTTCCACGTAGTCGTTGGCCGGGGAGTTGAGGATCTCGGCGGCTTCCCCGATCTGGGCGACACGACCGTCCCGGAGCACGCAGATCCGGTCACCAAGGCGCATGGCCTCGTTGAGGTCGTGCGTGATGAAGATGATCGTCTTGCCCAGGCTCGCCTGGAGCTCGATGAGCTGCGTCTGCATGTCGCGGCGGATCAGCGGGTCCAGCGCGCTGAACGCCTCGTCCATGAGGATGATGTCGGTGTCGGCGGCGAGGGCGCGGGCCAGGCCCACGCGCTGCTGCATGCCACCGGAGAGCTGCTGCGGGAGCTTGTCCTCCCATCCCTCCAGCCCGACCAGGGCGAGGGTCTCCTTGGCCTTCTCGAAGCGCTCGGCGCGCGGGATTCCGCGCAGCTCAAGGCCGTAGGCCGCGTTCTCCAGCACGGTGCGGTGCGGGAGCAGGGCGAAGTGTTGGAAGACCATGCTGATCTTCTCGCCCCGAAGCTTGAGCAGGTCCTTCTGGTTGAGGGCGGTGATGTTCACGCCGTCGACCTCGACCGACCCCGCGGTCGGGTCGAGGAGGCCGTTGAGCATCCGGATCAGCGTCGACTTACCCGAGCCGGACAGGCCCATGACGACGAAGATCTCGCCCGGTTGGACCTCGAAGGACACGTCGATGACGGCGGCGGTCACGTCGAGGTCGGCGATGGTGTCACGGTGGCTACCGTCGGACAGCCGTTCGACGGCTGCCTTCGATTGCTTACCGAACACCTTGTACAGGTGGTCTGCGCGTACTGCTGGCACGGTCTCCTCACGGGGCTGTCCCTGTCGCGAAGGCTCGCCGAGGATGTCGGTCCTCACCGCGAACCTGCGGTTTCCACAGGTGAGTGGTCCGCGCAGAGCCCCCCGTGCGCGCCCGTCAAAGGGCGAAACCATCACCTGGTCACGTCGGGGCGCCACCTTACCGAGATGTGAACGCACAGTTCAGGCGGCATGTCACTACCAGATAACATGTTTAACCGCCATAAAACACGTCCGCCGACCTGTAGCGCCGGATGCAGATCCCACAGGGCGCCCGAATGTGATCTATACCACTGCACATTTTAGGGCGACAAGGGTCACAGTTCCATGTCAGGCACATGAAACAACGGAACGTGTCAAAACATGACCGTACCGTAAGGACGATTTGAGGCTTCGAAGCGACCCCTCGCTTTAACGCTCCTCCTCCACGACCCGGGTCCGAACGAAGTTCTGGTGCGAACGCGACGGAGTCGGGCCGCGTTGTCCCTGGTAGCGCGAGCCGTAGGCGGCCGAACCGTACGGGCGCTCCGACGGTGAGGTCAGTTGGAACATGCACAGCTGCCCGATCTTCATGCCGGGGTAGAGCTTGATCGGCAGCGTCGCCACGTTGGACAACTCCAAGGTCACGTGACCGGAGAACCCCGGATCGATGAACCCGGCGGTCGAATGCGTGAGCAGACCGAGCCGACCGAGAGAGCTCTTGCCCTCCAACCGGCTCGCGACGTCGTCCGGCAGGGTCACGATCTCGTAGGTCGAAGCCAGCACGAACTCGCCGGGATGCAGGATGAAGGCCTCTTCCCCGTCGGTCTCCACCAACCGGGTCAGGTCCGGTTGTTCCACCGACGGGTCGATGTGGGGGTACTTGTGGTTCTCGAAGACCCGGAAGAAGCGGTCCAGACGCACGTCGATGCTGGACGGCTGCACGAGAGAGGGGTCGAAGGGATCGATCCGGACCCGCCCGGACTCGATCTGCTTGTTGAGGTCACGATCGGAGAGCAACACGGTGTCGAACCTACCGGTCGAACCCACCGCCTGCGAGAACAGCCCTACGGTCCTCCCGTGAGGGCGTCATCACCACGCCGACTTGCCGAACCGACCCGGAGTTGGGCTAGGATAACCACCGTTGGCAGCCGCAACCGGCGCGCTCACGCGGATGTAGTTCAATGGTAGAACTTCAGCTTCCCAAGCTGATAACGCGGGTTCGATTCCCGTCATCCGCTCCATACGTACAAACGGCCAGGTCAAACCGATCCCCCGGTGACCTGGCCTTCCGCTTTCCCAGGGCACTCGGCGCAGACCCATGGGACCGTCTCGTTCCGGCCCCTCCCCGTAGTCGACGGCCACGTCCCCCAAACGAGGACGGCGCCCTCGACGCGGAGGAGGATGAACTCCTCTCCGGCACGCATGAGGCGTTGGAACCGTCTCCAGGTCGACCGAGAAGGCGGCGTCTCACGGCGCCGGGGCCACGGGCCTCGAAGTCCTCGTGTTCCGTCCAGGTCTCTTCGCGAATCCGACCGGTGTCCACGTGCGACGCCTCACCGGGCCTGGCGGTGGGTCACCCGCGCCGCGCGTCGCGGGTCGGCCACGCCGGCGCCCAGGGCCAGGCCGCACACCAGGAGCGCGGGCAGCAACAGGCCCGTGCCGACGCCCTCCTGCTCCGCGAGGGCACCGATCACGGGCGCCCCCACCAGAGGACCCAGGTAACCGATCGCCGCCACCGTCCCCAGGTTCCTTCCGACCCGGTGGGGATCGATCTCCGACGCGGCGCTGAAGAGCTGCGGCACCGTGCACGACAGGCCCAGACCGACCAGGGCGAACCCCACCGGCAGGGCCCAGGCCCAGGGCACGACGAGGGCGATGAAGAACCCGCAGACCACGACCAGGGCACTGGACCGCAGCAGTTTCACGCGGCCCAGCACCCGGGCCAGGCGGTCCCCGAACAGGCGGCCGATGGTCATGGTGATCGTGAACGTGGCGAAGACCGAGGCCGCGAACGCCCCGGAGGCGTTCACGCTCTCCTGCGCGTAGAGCGCGCTCCAGTCCTGAACGGCGCTCTCGGTGAGCATGGCCGTCAGGACCATCGCTCCCAGGAGGAGCAGATGTGGTGAGAGCACGGGCCGCCGGCCGGTCTCACGGTCTCGGCTCGGTTTCTCCACCGGCGGAGGCGCGAACCGCAACAGGGCTCCCATCGGGAGCAACGCGGCCAGGGCCAGGAGCACCCCCACCATCTGGAACGCGGCGAGCGGGCTGACGCCCGCGTAGGCGGTGACGAATCCGCACAGCGCCCCGAAGCACGATCCCAGTGAGACGAAGGCGTGGCAGGAGGACATCAACGAACGTCCCAGGGGCCTCTGGAGCAGGGCCGCGTGGGTGTTGACGCTGATGTTGAGCAAGGAGTGGGCGACGCCCAACACGAACAGGGCGATGGCCAACCGGACGGGACCCTCGGCCATGCCCGGCAGCATCAGGCAGAGGGGCGCGACCACCCCGGCCGGGACGATGACGAACCGGGGCGCGCACCGATCGAGCAGGGCTCCGCCCGTGCGCGCCGTGAGCACCGCCCCCAGGCCCATGCACAGGAGGGCGAGGCCCAGTTGGTCGGCGCCGACGCCGGCCTGTTCCTTGACCGCCGGGATGCGGGACGCCCACACCGGCAGCAATGCTCCGGTCAGGAAGAAATATCCGAGCAGGGCGGAACGGGCATACAGGAACTTCCTCTCATCGGTAGTGGCACCAGGATTACTTTGTTCGGTGTCGGGACTCACGGACACTCTCCACGCTCTGTGGGCTGATGAAATAGATCTACGCCGACAGATTCAATACGCGGGCGACAGCGGGGTTGAAGCGGCCAGAAGATTGTTTTCGTGCGCCTGTCAGTCGACCCACGGTCGGTTGAAGAAGAGAGACTACAGCCCACCTCGACGGCAGAAAAGCAGCTCAGAGAGGCTGTCACTCGATCCACCGCAGACCCCTGACCTCAATCTTCACCCGGAAAGAGACCAATGGACGACTTGCCCGAAAAACCCTCATTCATCGCCAGGTGAGAGTATTACACAAAAGACCTCACATGGACGACCAGAGAGAATTCTTATCCTTTCAACCGAGAACACAAGTAACATAAACGGACACAAGGAAGGCGAGTCGAGAATATTTCCCACATTTACACGGGGAGATTCGTTGGTTATTTTCATCGAGGACCGGAGAACGCCGTCGAAAGAGATGGTGAAGAACACGCCGATCCGGGCCCACCTGGAACTCCAAGTGGGACGGGGCCCTCGAACACACCATCGTCGACCTTCAACCCCCCGACACCACGAGAACGCCCGCCACCACTGTCGACCGCCTCTTCGTCGAGGCGTCATCGGTCGAGGGGCTCACCGGACCCATCATGCGAAACGGCCGGTTCCGGACACGACATGTCTTACCGACCCAAGCTCACCTACCATCGATAAGCCGATTCCGTTGCGCGGTGAAGCCCGTCCACCGCAGGTCGACCCACGGTGGTACGCCCTTGTCCCGGGCCTCATGAGATCCGAGATCGCCCCTCCCAGAACGGTTAGAAGTTGATAGAAGGACCGACCGAGCTCGAAGGACCGATACCCCCTGAAGCGGTGGAGCTTTACCGGTTGACCATCGAGGATCCCTCATGGACACCGGAACAGGCTCGGGAGCTTCTGGGTCTGGACGAGGACCGGCTCCTCGAACTCATCGACCTGTTGATCGGTTACCGACTGTTGCGTCCTTCCCAAGACTCCCGCTATCGGTACCAGGCCAGTGGGCCGGAGTCCGCGGCGGTCGAACTGCTGGAGGCGGACCGCAGACGTCTGCAAGACGAACAGATCCGGATGGACCGTGTCCGCGACGAGCTCCTCTCCCTCCAAGCCACCTACTTCAGTGCTCGTCAGTCCCGCCGCAACTCCGAGGCGTTCGATGTGGTGGAGGACGTCGACCTGGTCCGTCTGATCCTGTCCAACGAGGCACAAAGGGCCGAGAAGGAGTTGTGCATCGCTCACTCCGGCGGAGGCATGAGCGAGAAGGGTCTCTCGCGCAGCATCTCCTTGGACCGCCTCATGTTGGAACGTGGGGTGGTGATGCGCTCGGTCCTCCAACACGCGACCCGACACCACGCGCCCACCAGGCACTACGTCAACGAGGTCAGCAAACTGGGTGCGCAGGTCCGTACCATTCCGGTGGTCCCTCGACGGATGATCGTCTTCGACCGCCGGGTGGCCTTCATCCCCATGGAGGGGGGCGAGGTCACCCAGGGCGCGGTGCTGTTGCGCGAACCGTCCGTGGTGGACAACCTCTGCTCCTTCTTCGACCTCATGTGGCAGAACGGGCGTTCATTCCCCGTGGACACGTTGAACGAACAGCCCGTGGCCAAGGAGGAGATCCGCGAAGCCATCCTGGAGGGCTTGGTCACGGGGGCCAAGGACGAGATGGTCTCCCGAAAACTGGGCATCTCCGTTCGCAGCTGTCGGCGCCACATCGCCGAGATCATGACCGAACTGAAGGCGGAGAGCCGGTTTCAGGCCGGTGTCCTGGCCCACAAACGTGGGCTGGTCAACTGACCGGCCCACGCCGTTGGTCCCGGTCGGGGCCACCTCACTCGGTGACGGTGCCCGCCCCGGCCTTGCTTCGTTGCGGACGTACCCCGATCTCCCCTCTGCCCATCATCGCGGCGATCTCGGCCCGGGAGGCCACTTCCAGCTTCCCGAAGATACGACCGAGATGGGTCTCCACGGTCTTGTGGCTCATCTCCAGCCGTCGAGCGATCTGCCGGTTGGTGTGTCCCTCGCTGACCAGACCGGCGATCTCGAACTCACGTCGGCTGAGCTTGTGCCGGCTCTCCTCGACGAGTGGCGGGGCGCCCTCGAAACGCTCGATCTCGGCCCTCAGGGTCGGCACCAAGGCCGCGAGGGCGCCCGCACCGGTGCGTTCGGCGGACAGGGCCAACCGTTCCATGTGCCTGCCCGCCGAACCGGCGTCGCCCAAGGCCAGGAGGGCGCGGGCCGCCGCGGCGTGCGCCCGACCCATTTCGAACGAGCAGGTCAACGAGGACCCCCCGGCGACTATGGCGTCCAGTGCGTGGGCCAGGGCTTCGCTGGGACGCCGAGCCGCCGCGCTCAGCGCCAGATCGGCCAGGCAGCGACTCTGCGCGGTTCCCAGGGCCTCCGCCGCGGCCGTAGCCCGCGCGGCCCAACTCAGGGCCTCGTCGTGATCGCCTCGGGCGGCCTCCGCCCGACAAAGCGACTCGGCGACGGCGGGACGCTCCCAGACCGGAAGCTCGGAGAGATGATCGCCGGCGCCGTCCAACAGGGCATGGATCGCCTCCGAGACGTCGCCCGCGAGCAGGTGCGCCCCACCTTGGGAGATACGTGCCCGCCGCCACCAGGGGCTGTCCGGGGAGACCGCGTTAATGGCGTTCTGGGCGTCCGCGAGCGCGGCGAGGACCGCGCCTTCGACGAGCCACACCTGCGCGCGGGCGTTCAAGGCCATGGCGATCAGGTCCGCCGCGCCCATCAGTTCGGCGAGTCGGACCGCCTCTTCGACCCGGGCCAGGGCCTCCACGACCCGGCCCTGGCGCAGTTGGCAGAGTCCGAGACCGACGAGCATCGGTACCACGGCCGGGGGACACCCGCCGCGCCGGACGATGGACAGGCCACGCGTGAAGTGGCGGATCGCGACATCGCACGTGTCCAGGTGGGCCTCCACCCAGGCGAGGTGGGTCAGTGCTTCGGGGCGGCGGGCGAGCTGACCGTCGGATCGCCGTTCGATCATTTTGGCGGCCTCGACGGCGCTGTGCCGCGCGACCTCGGTGTCTCCACGTGACAGACGGGTCGTGGCGTGGATCCCTAGGACGACCGCCTGGGCCACGGGGTCCTCACTGCCCATGACGGACAGGACCGCGCCATCGGACCAGTCCCATCCGGTGTCCCACAGGGACGTGGCCGCCAGTGCGGTACGCAACCGGTGCGCGTCGTGAACGCCCCTTCCGGCGATACCCGTGTGCAGGAGGGCACGAGCCTGGGTGTAGTGGCCATCGATCTGCGCCAACCAGGCCCTGAGCTCGATCACCTCCCCGGTCTCCGGTGTGCGCGGATCGGTGTGGTCCAGGAGCGAATCGACCTCGGCCATGAGCGTGCGACCCCGGTCGATTCGTCCACTGGACACGCACACCCGGGCCAGGCCGAGCATGATCTCCAGCCTTGAGCGCGGATCGTCCTCCCCCATGTGGGCGAGAACGCTCTCGTACCAGCGAACGGCCTTGACCGGGTCGGACACCTCGACGGCCTTGGCCGCTTCGATCAGTAGGGCACGGGCATCGTCCCCATCCTCCGACCGACACAGGTGATCCGCGTAGTCGGTGACCGGACGACCCTCCTCACGGAGCGTGTGCGCGGCCCGTCGATGCGCGACGAGCCTGGTCGTGAGGGGGGCCGCGTAGTAGGCGGCCCAGCGCAGCACCTGGTGACGGTAGACGAATCCACGCCGTCCGGCGTTGGCGCGGAGTACGTCGGCGTCCACCAGCGCACCCACCGCCGTGAGCGTCTCGGCGATGTCGAGGTCGGCGACCCTGGCGAGGCGTTCGGGTGGGAAATGCCCATCGAACACCGACGCGGCGTACGCGACCGCTCGAATCGGCCCGGGCAGTGCTTCGATCTCCATGCTCAAGGGCGCCAGGGCGTCAGGATCGGGGACGATGTCGGAGCCGTCCACGCAGTCGCTCCCCCCGCACAGGGCGATCAGGGCCCTCAGGTACCGGGGGTTGCCCCCGCTCTTCTCATGAATGGTGGAACGGTGGCGGACACACACCTCCTCGGCGGTGATCGACAGGCTCTCCTCCCTGTCGAGGGGGCCTACCTGGAGCCGCACGTGCCGCCATCGACCTTGTGAACCACCGATGGCGGCGAGCAGCCGGGTCGAGCACTGGCGTGGACGATGCGCCACCACCAAGGACATCCGCCGGGCCGGCGGATGGTGCAGGATCCGAATGATCTCCGTTTCCATCTCCGGCGAGGCCAGGTGGGCGTCGTCCACCACGAGGACCAGGCCGAGACCCCCGTCCACCTCCTGGCGCGCGACCCCGGGGAGACCGGCGGGCAGGGGGGCGAACGTTCCGCACCCCTGGGTGTCGGCGGTGCCCGCGACGACGGTGTTCCGATCTCCATCGACGCCGGCCAGGGCTTCCGTCAACAGCCGGGTCTTGCCGATACCGGGTTCACCGACGACCTCGATGAGCCGCGGTGGTCCGTCCACGGAGTCCAATTCCCGGCAAAGGGACATGAGCTCCCTGGTTCGACCGGTGAACGTCTGATGGCCGAGCTCGGTCTGGATTCTCATCTTGTCTACCCCTCAAGGGTCGGGTGGTCACTCCGGTTTCGGGCCGCGGTCGTATGGAGGGGCCGGCGGAACCTAGGCGTCTCCCATGGCCAGGCGCAGGCTCAGGGGTCGCATGTCGGTCCAGGTCCGGTTGATGTGTGCCAGGCACTCCTCCTTGGTGCCGGTGGTGCCCTCGTGCCGCCATCCGTGCGGGAGCTTCCGGGACTCGGGCCAGACGGAGTACTGTTCCTCGTCGTTGACCACGACGCTGTAGCGGATGTTGTTCTCCGAGGTGTCCTGCATGGGTCTTCTCCTGATCGTCGGGTTGGATTCGTGCTCTTCTGACATGGATCCGGTCTGGAGGGTGAGGCCCCGGACGTTCCCGCCGGGTCCTCGGAACCGGTTCAGGAAGGGGCCGTCAGCTCGGCGATGGCGTCGAGGAGGGCGTCCCGGACGGCGGGGTCGAGTACGTGACCACGGCTTCCGACGGGGCGGGTGGCTTGAAGGGCGGTGTGCGTCAACTCGGCACAGCGTTGAATCTGCGCGGTCTCGAAACCCCGCATGGTCAGACTGGTCAACGAGAGGGACAGGCCGTGGTGTTCGTCGTCGCGCTCGGCGCTATGGAACCTGCTGCCGGTGGCCTCGATCCCGACCTCGGCCAGGGCCGACTCGGCCATGGTGCCGCTCAGGCCCGAACCGTCCAGGTCGATGAGGACCATGTGGGTGTCGGTACCTCCGGTCACCGGACGGTACCCGTACAGGCTGAGTTCATCGGCGAGGGTGCGGGCGTTGTCGATGGTGCGCTCGGCGACCTCGCGCCACCACGGGGTCACGGCGGCCGCCAGGGTGTGCGCCTGCGCGGCGAGAAAGGTGTCCACCCGGCCCTGGGAGTTCCGATGGCTCACCCGCCTCAGACGCTGGGCGATGCCACGCCCCCGGTATTCGGTGTTCGCGTCGCGTCCGCACAGGATCAGTCCCCCGGGCGGCCCGCCGAGCTGGCCGTGGGTACCGGCGATCACGATGTGGGCGTCGTTGATCGGGTTGGGCAGGAGACCCGCGGAGATGATTCCGGTGATCCCGGTGATGTCGGCGATGAGCAAACTGTCGGCTTCGTCGGCGACGCGCCGTAGCAGGGCGAAGTCGGTGCTGCGCAGTCGGTTGACGGCGTCATAGATGATCGCCGTGGGTCGGTGGTGCCGCACGGCCTCGATGAAACCGGCCCGGTCGAGGTCCCCGTCCGGTGGGATGTCGAGGTCCACCCGCTGGTGGAAGCCCGGGAACGTGGGTCCCAGAGGATCGATCCCGGTGGTGTGGATACGCAGCACCACGTCCTCGGGTTCGAGCAGGGCCAGGCAGACGAGCTGGAGGGCGTCGGCGGGCGAGGTGGGACGGACGTCGGCGTACTCGGCGCCGAACAGGTGCTGGGCTCGGTCGATCGTCATGTCCTCCAGGGCGCTCGGGGAACGGTCGAAGCGCACGGGCAGGTGATCGGACATGAGCGCGCGGACGGCGGGCGGAACGTACCCGTCGGAGAGCGACATCGTCAGGGTCCCGGCCCTGCGGGAGCTCTCCTGGGACACGAGGTCGCGGAGCCCCCCGTCCCAGAGAAAGTCCTGGGGAGCGACGATGGAAGAGGACCCGCTCATTGTCCCGAGATATGGGATCGAAAAACCAGGGGTGGTCATATCTATAGTGGCCTTCCAGCGAATGGTGATGAATGCAGGATCCCTGCCCGGGATTCCGTTCGCCCTCGATGCGTTGAAGAATCGCAGAGAGCATTATTCTTTCTGAGAATCGGAGTGCCCGACACCGCGGGTCCGGTCAACGCCACTCCGGCTGCGGAAGTCTTCTTCGGACGAGACCATTCCCCGGCACCGACCGGGCGAGCTCGCTCCTGACCTGGTCAAAGGGCTTTGCGAAGCCTAAAGCCTAGTTCGGCCAGTCCGTCCCGCCATCGGTGGAGTTCGGCCAGTCCGTCCCGCCATCGGCCATCTGCGCCCCGGAGTTCGGCCAGTCCGTGCCCCCCGCGACCACCGAAACCTCGAAGGACTCGGCACCGAGAGCGGGGACCGCAGCCAAAGCGAGACCGAACGAGAAACCGAAGGCAATAGCAATTTTCTTCATGGTGGACCCTCTCGATGAAAGCTTATGTTTTGCCGAACTCCCGGGTTTTCGCTAACTCCTTGCCCGGCACTTCATAGTCTTCACGAGAAGGCCACTCCAGACCAGATTTCACCGGGTTCATGAAGTTGCATGACAACAATCTCCCCGCCGCGCTCCCTCTCTGAGCAGGGAGGACTCCATCGGGCCGCGCCCCTCGCGTCCTTGGAGGAACGCGGAAGGGCCCGACGATGGCCGGGCCCTTCCTTGAAGTCCTCCTGCCGGAGGCGGGGATCAGGGGGTCGAGGACACGAGCTCCTCACCGACCCCGGCCCGTACCGGGAAACGCCGGCAGAGCTCGGCCACCTCGGCCCGCACCCCCTCGCGCACCGCTTCGGACAGGACGAACTCGTCATCCCCGGTGCTCCGCAGCGAACGCCACACACGATCGACCAGCGTCGCGCATTCGACCATGGCTTCGGATCCCATCCCACGCAGGGCCAGCGAGTTCGTGCCGAACCGGACCCCGCCCGAGATCCGGGCCGGGTAGCCGTCACCAGGGATCTTGTTGCGGTTGACGATGATCCCGCAGGATTCGAGGGATCGCTCGGCGTTGGCCCCGGTCAGCCCGGAGCCTCCCGTGTCCACCAGGACCATGTGGTTGTCGGTGCCGCCGGTCTGCACGCGCCAACCCAGTTCGGCCAGCGCGGACGCCAAGGCGCGGGCGTCGTCGAGGACGCGCTCCGCCAACCGGTGGAAGCCCGCCGATCCCACGATCCCCAGCGCCCGGGCCTTCGCGGCGATCCCGTTGACCCGAGGTGTTCCCTGGAAGTACGGGAAGACCCCCTGCTGGATCACGGAGGAGAGCCTGCGACCGCCCGGCCCGGGGGTGTCGGCGTCCGCGCCCATGAGGATGAGCCCACCGCGAGGTCCGTACAACTGTTTGTAGGTGCTGGTCGTGGTGAAGTGCGCGGCGTCGATCGGGCTGGGGTGCAGCCCGGCCGCGACCAACCCGGCGATGTGCGAGATGTCGGCGAGCAGGTAGGCGCCCACCTCGTCGGCGATCTCACGGAACCGGGCGAAGTCGATCTCGCGTGGATAGGAGCTGGCTCCGCACACGATCAGACGTGGCCGGTGCCTTCGAGCGAGTTCGGCGATCTCGCCATGGTCGAGCCTTCCGTCGGGGCCCACACCGTAGGAGACCGGGCGGAAGTAGCGTCCGGAGAAGGACACCGGTGCCCCGTGCGTCAGATGGCCGCCCGCGCTGAGCTCCATCCCCATGATCGTGTCCCCGGGATCCAGCAGGGAGGTCATCACCACCTGGTTGGCGGTGCTGCCCGAATGTGGTTGGACGTTGGCGTATCGAGCGCCGAACACGTCCTTGGCCCTGTCCACGGCGAGCCGCTCGATCTCGTCCACCACCACGCAGCCCGCGTGGTACCGCCGTCCGGGGTAACCCTCGGTGGTGACGTTGCCGACCGCGCTTCCCTCGCAGGCGAGCACCGAGCTGTCCGCCGCGCTGGCCGAGGCCACCATGGCCAGTGTCTCCTCCTGACGAATCTGGTCCCGTTCGAGCATCGAGAAGAGCGCCGGGTCCTGCGAGCTCAGCCGCCGCAGACCATCCGTCGCGGTGGCGGCCAGCGGTCCGTCGACCATCACATCACCGTTCATCGGACACCACCGGTCTCCTCCGCCAGCATGGCCATGACCTCTTCCTCGCTCATCTGACCGACGTCGAGCGTCAACTGCGCCGCCGCGTCGACGTCGACCCCCTGCTCACGCCCCAGGTCTCGCACGACCGTGGCCTGCCGTTCGACGGTCCTCGCGTCGAACACGGCACGCAGCGGAAGATCGATCCCGAAGACCTCCCCGGCCAGAACGGCGATGCGAGTGGCGGCCATCGAATACCCGCCGAGTTCGAAGAAGGAGTCGTGGACACCGACTCGATCGACGTCCAGGACCGACTCCCACAGTTCGACCAGGACGCTCTCCACCGGGGTGCGCGGGCCGGTGTACGCGTTGTCCAGGTTCGGCCGGGCACTCCCGGGCTCGGGGAGCGCGGCCCGATCGACCTTCCCATTGGGCGACAGCGGCAGCCGTCGCAGTTCGACGAAGGACGAGGGCACCATGTACTCGGGCAGGGTGGCGCCGATGTGCTCCCGCAAGGAAGCGATCGATGGCTCGATCCCCTCCTCCGGTACGTGGTAGGCGACCAACCGGGTCCGGCCGCCGTCTTCGCGCGCGACCACCACTCCCTCGGCCACCCCGGGGTGTGTCAGCAGGGAGGCCGTGACCTCACCCGGTTCCACTCGAAGACCACGGATCTTGGTCTGGTGATCGATACGGCCGATGAGTTCGAGGACCCCGTCGGAGCGATAGCGCACCAGGTCGCCCGTCCGATATAGGCGAGCCCCCGCGGGCACGTTGCCGTAACGCCCGGCGAAGGGGTGTGGGACGAAGCGCTCCGCGGTCAGTCCGGGGCGATCCAGGTAACCGCGGGTCAACCCGACCCCGCCCAGGTACAGCTCACCGGGTACCCCGATCGGGGCGGGCCGGCCGTACTCGTCGAGCACGAGGACCTGTTGGTTCTCCATGGCGACGCCGTACGGGATGGCGGACCACTCCGGGTCCACGGTGACCACCTCGTGGATCGTGGAGTGGATGGACGCCTCGGTGGCGCCGCCCATCACCACGACTCGCGCGCCCGGAGCGCACGAACGCAACCGTTCAGGCAGGCCGAGCCCGACCCAGTCTCCCCCCAGGTAAGCCAGACGTATGGAGGAAGCGCTCCCGGCGCCGCGCTCGTCGACCTCCTCGACGAACGTCTCCAGCAGCGCGGGGGCGGAGTTCCACACGGTGATCCGGTGTTCCCGGACCAGATCGGCCCAGTGCCGGGGGTCCTGGGCCCGGTGCGCCTCGGGTAGGACGACGGTCCCGCCCGCGGCGAGCATCCCCAACATGTCGTAGACGGACATGTCGAAACTGGCCGAGGACAGCGCCAACAACGTGTCCGTGGTTCCCACCCCGCCCACTCGGTTGAGGTCGAGGATGTTGTTGACCACGCCCCGGTGGGGGACCGCGATGCCCTTGGGTCGCCCGGTGGAACCAGACGTGTAGATGACGTAGGCGAGGTTGTCGGGCCGGGCCCGATCGTGCTCCCGATCCTTCCTACCCGGAACCTCGACCGTCTGTAGGTCCGCGACCCCGATGACCCGGGCGGCCCCGGTGTGCTCTGGCAACCGCTCGGCCAGACCGTCCTCGGTGAGCAGTACCCGGGGACGCGCGTCCTCGATCATGAAGGCCAGGCGATCCGACGGGTATTCCGGATCCAGCGGGAGGTGGCCCCCGCCCGCCTTGAGGATGCCGAGGAAGACCGGCAACCGCACCGGCGCGGCGGCGCTCAGGAAGGAGCCGACCAGCACCTCCGGTCCCACTCCGAGGTGGGTCAGGCCGGAGGCGATCCGCTCCGCCCAGGCGTCCAGCTCGGCGTAGGTCGACGATCCGCCCGGGTACACGAGAGCGGTGGCGTTCGGGGTGAGCCGGGCCCTCTCCTCGAACAGCTCGTGCAGACAGCGATCCTGGATGTCCGAACCTGTGGAGTTCCACGTCGAGACCGCGGTCTCGACCTCGTTCGGGGAGAGCAGGGGAAGGTCGGAGAGTCTCCGTTCCGGCTTCTCCACCGCTGCGGCCAACAGCCTCTCGAACTGGGCCCATAGCCGTGCGATGGTGCCCTCGTCGAACATGTCGGTGCTGTACTCGAAGAAGCCCTCGTAGCGGTCTCCCGCGTCCCACATCTGCAGGTCCAGATCGACCTGGGTGGCGTTCCGGGGCACGTGCACCGCCGAGATCTCCAGGTTCCCCACCGCGGGGTTGGGCATCGGCGCGTTCTGCATGACGAACATGACCTGGGTCAGCGGCTGATGGCTGAGGTCCCGGTGGGGCGCGATCTCTTCGACCAGGCGGTCGAAGGGAAGATCTTGGTGTTCGAAACCCGCCAGCACGGTCCGGCGCACACGACCCACGAGCTCGGAGAAGGCGGGGTCGCCCTCCAGGGAGGTCCGGAAGAGCACGATGTTGATGAAGCAGCCGATGAGGTCCTCGGTCTCGGCGGTACGCGTGGCGACCCCGGTGCTCACCACCACGTCGCGGGTGCGCGCCCACAGACCGATCGCCGCCTGGAACGCCGCCAGGATGGTCATGTACGGTGTCGCCCCGAGTTCACCGCTCAGCTCACGGACGCGTCTGGACACCTCCGGGGACAGGCTCAAGGGCAGCATGTTCCCGTGGAAGCTCTGCGCCGGGGGGCGAGGGCGGTCCGCGGGCAAGTCCAAGACCGGCGGCGCACCCCCGAGCTCACCTCGCCAGAAGCTCAGGAAGTCGCCGATCACCTCCTCGGTGAGGTTCTCACGCTGCCAGGCCGTGTAGTCCACGTACTGCACCGGGAGCTCGGGACCGCGTGGCGAACGCCCACTGAGGAAGGCCGGGTACCCCTCGGCGATCTCCCGAACGAAGATGCCGCACGACCACATGTCCGAGACCAGGTGGTGCATGGTGACCGCGAGCACGTGTTCCTCTGGGGCCAGACGCAACAGGGTGATCCGAACGAGACCCTCGTCGATCGCGAAAGGCGCGCGTGCGTCGGCCCCCAACCGCGCGGCGAGCAGCTCCTCGGACCCGGCCTCGGGGGTACCGGTGAGGTCCTCCTCGTGAACGTCCAGCGGGGACTCGGGCAGGACCACCTGCGCGGACTCGCCGTCGATGGTGGTGAACACCGTACGCAACGACTCGTGCCGACCCATGACATGCCCGATCGAGGCGAGCAGTGCCTCCCGATCCATCGGTCCCCGCAGTCGCAGGGCGAACGGGACGTGGTAGGCGGCCGTCCCCGGGAAGAGCTGCTCGATGATCATCAGCCGTTGCTGAGCGAACGTCACGGGGAACGCCAGGGGTTCCTCGGTGCTCTGCATGGTCCTCTCCTCCTGGTGACTCATGAGTCCATTCCTGTCTGGTCGCTCCGCGAGGCGCGGAGCCTGCGCAATACGTCGGCGCGGCCCGTTCCCGAGACTCCGGCGAAACCGCGCCGGTCCACCCGGGTGACGACCGGTGCCGGTGCCGTCGCGGTCGACTCGTCCACCAGGGCGGCGACCCCTCGCAGGGTCGGCCGCTCGAACAGACGGTGTAGTTGCAGCCGCACCCCGAAGACGTCCCGCACGCGCAGGACGAGCCTGGACAGCAGGAGCGAGTGGGCCCCCAACTCGAACCAGTTGTCGTCGCGTCCCAGCCGGGCGCCTCCGAGCAGTTCGACGACGATCCGGTGCAGCTCCCGTTCGGTGTCGGTGGCGGGAGCCTCCGAGGAGGCCACCGCCGTGACCTCCGGTTCGGGCAGCTTCCTTCGGTCGATCTTGTTGCTGGAGTTCAGGGGCAGCTCGGAGAGCCACACGAAGTGCGTGGGCACCATGTAGACGGGAAGTCGCTCGCTCAGGGCCTCACGCAGCGCGCGATCGGCGGACTGGCGGTCGAAGGCGGCCGTACCCACACGGTTTCGGGCCTCGACGTAGGCCACCAGCGTGGACACCGACGCGGTCTGGTGGACCACCACCGCGGAACGGCGCACGGTCGGGTGTCGGTCGAGCGCGCTCTCGATCTCGCCGAGTTCGATCCGATGACCGTTGAACTTGACCTGTTGGTCCGCCCGCCCCAGGAATTCCAGGCGCCCATCGGCGCCGAAGCGCGCCAGGTCACCGGTCCGATACATTCGAGCACCGGGGGTCCCTCCATGCGGATCGGGCACGAACCTGTCGGCGGTCAGTCCGGGGCGACCCAGGTAGCCGCGGGCGACCCCCGCGCCACCGATCACGACCTCGCCGATGACCCCCGCCGGTACCGGTTCCATCTCGGGGCCGAGGACGTAGAGGCTGGTCTCACCGAGCGGAGCGCCGATCGGTACGGGTCCTCGCCCGGTCTCGTCGATCCTTGCCGCCGCCGACCACACCGTGGTCTCGGTGGGCCCATAGAGGTTCCACAGCCGTTTTCCCCGGCCGATGAGCCGGTCGGCGAGAGCCTCCGACAGCGCTTCTCCCCCACTGGAGACGACCAGGTCGGGATGGCCCTCCCAGTGCGCGTCGCCCAGGAGCTGCCAAGTGGCGGGTGTGGCCATGGCGAAGGCGAACGCACCACTGTCCAGACGGGCGCGGAGCTGGGCACCGTCGGTCTTGACCGATGTGTCGGCGATGTGCACGACGCCCCCGGTGACCAGGGGCAGGAACACCTCCATGACGGAGATGTCGAAGGAGAAGCTGGCCAGTGCCAGGACACGGTCTCCGCGGCCGGGCGTGTGGGGCACGGCCATCGCGTCCATGAGGTGGGCCATGGCACGATGCGGGATCTGGACCCCCTTGGGGCGACCGGTCGATCCCGAGGTGTAGATGACGTAGGCGGTGTTGTCCGGGGTCAGTCGGCAGGGGGGCGGCCCCGGCGGCTGCTCTTCCAGGGTGCGTGCCAGGGTGTCCAGGGCCACGATCTCGACACCCTCGGCCGGAGAGGACTCGGGCGTGGTCGCGGTGACGACCGCTCGGGCCCCGGAGTCGGTGAGCATGAACTCGACCCGCTCCGCGGGCAGTTCGGAGTCGATGGGCAGGTAGGTGCCGCCCGCCTTGAGGACGGCGAGCATGGCCACGACCGCGTCCACCGACCTCGGCAGGTACAGTCCGACGACCTGTTCGGGGCCCACGCCCCGACCGACCAGATAGGTGGCCAGCCGGTCGGACCGATCGTCCAGTTCCGCGTAGCCGAGCGTGGGCACGTCCACGATGGTCGCGGGGTCGACCGGCTCGTCGATCGGCAGGTCTCGGGAGTCGAAGGCGATCGCGGGAGCGTCCGGATCGGCCGCGGCCCGTTCGGCGAACCGCTGGAAGACGTAGTCGTCCGGGCGATGGGCGAACCCGGTACCGGTCAATCGGTCGAGGACGCGGGCACGCTCGGTCTCGTCGAGCAGGGGCAGTTCCCCCACTCGCTGCTCGGGATCGGCCCCCGCTCCGGCGAGAAGTGTGCTCAGGTGCCGCACCATGCCCTCGACGGCCTCCGGGGTGAACAGGGCGGTGTCGTACTGAAGCAGTCCGCCCAATCCCTCCTCGGACTCGGCGAACGTCACCGAGAGGTCCAAGATCCCGTGCGGTGGGTCGAGCGGGAGGGGCCGCAGGTCGAGCCCGCCCAGCTCCAAACGGCCGTCCCGGTCACCGAGGATGAGCGAACTCATCCCTTGCGGCTGAGCACCGATCGGGCGCTGGAACGTGAAGAGGCTCTGCACGAGGGGCTGGCGCCCGAGGTTGCGATCCACCCTCAACCGCTCGACGAGCAGGGGCAGGGGGACGTCCTGGTGGAGTGCGGCCCGAACGCCACGGTCGACGGCACGCGTGTGGTCGGCGAAACTCAGGTCCGGTGCGATCCGGCCGCGCATCACCGCGGTGTTCACCAGGTTGCCGACGATCCCGGCCGTCTCGGCCCGCCCACGTCCGTGGACCGGGGTACCGACCAGGACATCGTCCCGCCCGGAGTAACGGGACAGGAACACCTGGTAGGCGCCGAGCAGGACCGAATAGAGGGTGGTCCCGGTCTTCGCCGCGCATTCCTTGAGGCTTCTGGTCAGCTCAGGGTCGAGTCGGAACCGGACGGTGCCGGAACGGAAGCCCTGCTCGGCGGGGCGGGGGTGGCTGGTGGGCAGTTCGAGTTCGGTGGGTGCGCCTTGGAGCTCCTCCTTCCAGAAGTCGATGAGCCGGGCACCATCGTCCTCCAACCGTGCGCTCTCGTGGCGAACCGGACGCAGGTGGCTGGGCGCGGGCCCCCAGTCGGGGAGCGGGCCCCCGGTCGTGATGGCGCGGTAGAGGCGGCCCAGTTCGTCGAGCATCACCTCCATCGACCAGAGGTCGGACACCAGGTGGTGCAGCATGAACACCAGCCTGTCGTGGTCCGGACCCAGGAGCAGGCAGACCCGGACCAACGGACCGGAGGCCACGTCGAAGGGAGCGTAGGCGAGCCGTCGGGCCTCAGCTTCGATCCGGTCACGGTCCAGGTCGCGCACGTCGCTCTCGGTGAACTCGGGTTCGAGTTCCGCGTGCACCCTCTGGACGGGCTCGCCGTCGACCACGGGGAAGGAGGTGCGCAGGGCGGTATGACGTTCCGACAACAGGGCCAGGGCCCGGCGCATCGCGGACGCGTCCACCCGTCCGGAGACCTCGGCCGCCATGCCGATGTTGTGCGCCGAACTGGCCGGCGCGAACTGGTGCAGGAACCACATCGCTCGCTGATTGTGCGAGAGGGGGTGGTCGGTGGGTCCGTCGGTCATCACCTCCTCCGGGGGGACACGCGAAGCGGTCGAGGCCCGGAGCACGAGTTCGTCGATGGTGAGGGCGAGTACGTCCTCCGGATCCAGGTCCACCTGCAGCTGGGTCTCCACGCGGTGTCGGAGTCGGACGGTGTCCAGGGAGTCCATGCCCAGCTCCACCAGGGGGCGGTCCAGAGGGATCCGCGTCGCGGACACGTCGAGCACCGCCGCGATCGACTCGCGCAGGAAGACGGCGAGGCCATCGGCGTCGCCGTCGGACTCCTCGCCCTCGGGGAGGAGCCGTTCCCCTTCCTGGGAACGCAGTTCGGCGAGCACCGTCAACGTGCCCTCGTGCAGGGCCTTGCGACAGGCGCGCCGGGCGATCTTGCCACTGGTGGTACGCGGGATGGTCAGCGAGCGGACGAGGACCACGGAGTCCACGCGCACCTCATGCTCCTCGACGACCGCGGCACGGACGCTCCGGGTCACCTCGTCCAGGTCCACGTCCTGACCGCTCCGGACCTCCTGCACGACGACGACCCGCTCCCGGCCGTCCTCCTCGTCCAGGGCGAAGGCCGCGCCACCGTTGGGCTGAAGCGCGGGCGAAGAGCGTTGGGCGGTGAGTTCGATGTCCTGCGGATAGTGGTTGCGTCCGCGGACGATGATCAAGTCCTTGCTGCGTCCGGTGACGTACAGCTGGCCGTCCCGAAGGAAACCCAGGTCTCCGGTGCGAAGGAAGGGAACCGTGGGTTCGTCGGCCAGGGTGAGCCCGAAGGGGTCGTCCTCGGTGTCGGGACGGTTCCAGTAGCCCTGGGCGACACTGGCCCCGTGGACCCAGATCTCCCCGACCTCGCCCTCGGGCAACGAGGTTCGTGTGGCCGGTTCGACGACCTCGACCCGATGCGCGGCGGGGACCGCGCCGCCGGCCACCACGTCGGAGGCGGCCCCGCCCCCGGCCCCTTCCATGGGCGGGGCCGAGACCCGGATACCGGAACCGTGGGGTCCGGCCGTGACCATGAGGGACGCTTCGGCCAGGCCGTAGCAGGGCAGGAGCGAGGAGGATCGGAACCCGGAGACGGCGAACTTGTCGGCGAAGGCCCGCATCGTGTCCTCGCGTACGGGCTCGGCGCCGTTGAAGGCCACCTCCCAACTGCTGAGGTCGAGCCGGGCGGCCTGCTCGTCGGTGACCTTCTCCACGCACAGGTCGTAGGCGAAGTTGGGGGCTCCGCTGACCACGGCCCTGTCTTCGCTGATGGCTTCGAGCCAGCGGTAGGGGTCGCGGATGAAGGTGACGGGTGACATCAGGGCCATGGTGCCGCCACGTCGCACGGTGCCCATGACCGAACCGATGAGTCCCATGTCGTGGTAGACGGGAAGCCAGGAGACACCGCGCATGTCGTCCCGCAGACCGAACGCCTCCTGGATCAGCGCGGTGTTCGCCAGCAGGTTGCCGTGGGTGAGCGCCACGCCTCTGGGGGTGGCGGTCGAGCCCGAGGTGTACTGGAGGAACGCCAGAGATCCCGTATCGAGTGCGGGGGCGTCCCAGCCCGTGGCTGCCGCGTCCGGCACGTCATCCGTCGCGACCAGGCGAAGCTTCTCCAGCCCGGGGACGAGACCGATGCGGCCGTCCATCCGATCGCGTCCGGCCGCCGTGGTCAGCGCGAACTCCGCACCGCTGTCCTGGACCATGCCCACCACGCGTGCGAGCGAACGCGGATTGCGGGTGGGCGGGTAGGCGGGGACCGCGACGACCCCCGCGTACAGGCAGCCGAAGAAGGCGGTGACGAACTCCAGACCAGGCGGGTAGAACAAGAGCGCGGAACGTCCGCCCAGGCCAAGGCCGAGCAGGTGCGTTCCGATCGCCCTGGCCCTCAGGTCGAGCTCCGCGTAGTCGATCCGGTCGGGCGTGGCACCCGCCTGCTCCGGACGGAAATTGAACGCGGTCCGGTCCGGCCTGTCCCCCGCGGCACCGGACAGCACGTCACGCCATGTCCTGGGCGCCCCCGTTGCGAAGTCGGTCATGCCTCACCCTTCGTTCGTCGGATCCCGGTCGTATGCGCCCCGGAACCAACCGGTCGCGACCTTTCCCCACAGTCCTCCTCGTGGCGCCGCACCGAAATCAGGGGTTTCCCGGACTCCACGGCGGCGCGGAAGCGGTGCGAACGTCCGAGGGTGCCGCTCCATGCCCGGCGTACCGAGCCGAATCCCTTCGTAGGAGGTCCTCGATGACGGCCCTTGATCCCATATCGACCACCGAATCCGGGAAGGGGGCGGCGCCGGCACGGGACTTCCGTCTTCTCTGGGGAGGCGACTTCTTCTCCCAGTTGGGTTCACAGACGACCCTGTTCCTGCTGCCCCTGCTGGCGATCTCCCTCTTGGACGCCTCCGGATTCCAGGTGGGTCTGCTCCAGGCCCTGTACATGGCACCGTTCGTGGTGCTTCCCCTGTTGGCGGGCCTGCTGCTGGAGCACCGGGCCCTCCGACCCGTGCTGATCGTGGTGGACCTGCTCAGGGCCTCGGTCGTGCTGACGATCGCCGCCTTGGCGCTGAGCGGTCAGATGACGCTCCCCCACCTCCTGGTCGCGGCACTGATCGGAGGTTGCCTGACGGTGGTCTACGACATCGCGTTGGTGTCCTACGTGCCACGCCTGGTCTCCTCCGGGTTCCTCGACACCGCGCACAGTCGGATGTCGGCGAACATCGCCGTGGGCGGCACCGCCGGACCGGGTGTGGGTGGCTGGACCGCGTCACTGCTGGGTCCCGCCTCGGCGATGGGGGCGAGCGGGCTGGCGTACCTGGGTTCGGCCCTGACCCTCTTCTTCGTCCGTCACCGGGAACGGGTCCCCACTCGTGCGGGAGACCGCGATCCACGTGCCGAACTGGCCGACGGCGTACGCGCCGTGTTCTCCAATCCCCCGGTCAGGGCCGTGTCGATCCACGCGGCGATCTACAACGCCGGAATTCCGCTGGTCACCGTGGGCGGCCTGATGTACCTGGTCGACGGGATGGGGATGAGCAGTGGTCTGTACGGCACCCTGATGCTGGTGGGAGGTCTCGGCGCGGTCACCGGCGCCCTGAGCGTCCCCCTGCTCATCAGGCGAATCGGATACGGCCCGAGCATGCTGACCGTGCTGCTGTTCTCCACCTTCCCCTATTTCCTTCTTCCCGCCTTCGGAGGGGTGGACGCGCTGGGCTTCTCCGCGGCGGGCGCGGCGTTCTTCATCGGCTCCGGTGGTGCCGCGGCCGGCAGCGTGGTGGCGACGACCATCCGGCAGAGGCTCACCCTCCCGGACCTTCGTACGCGGATGAACGCCACTTACCGTCTGGTGAGTTTCGGCGCGATTCCGATCGGTGCCCTGGGCGCCGGGTCCCTGGCCGACCTGATCGGCGCCCGCGAGACGTTGTGGCTCGCACCCGTCATCCTGCTGGTCTCCTGCCTGCCCGTGCTGCTGGGGCCGGTGCGACGACTGCGCGACGTCCCGGACCGAGCGGAACAAGGAGCACCGACGGTCTGAGTGGTCCGAGTGGCCTGAATGGCCTGAGTGGACCGAGCGACACGTGGCGGGACCGTACGGTGTCATCCGTACGGTCCCGCCACCGTCTCACGTCATCGCCGAGGTGAGCTGCCGGACGGTGTGCTCTCCGAGCACCATTTCCACCGGTAGTTCGACGCCCTTCTCCCGAGCCCGCATGACGATCCGTACCGCACGCATGGAGTCGCCGCCCAGAGCGTAGAACTCCTCGTCGACACTGACGATCTTCGTGCCGAACTCCTCGCTCCACAGGCTCAGGATCAGGTGCTCGGTCGGATTCGACGGCAGGGACCCCGCGCCGTCCAGCGCCCCGGCCGCGGGTTCGCCCTCCTCCACCGGGGTCGCCACGGCGACCTCGGAATCCCTGTCCGCCAAGGGGCAGGGAAGCTCGGACAGCCGAGCGTCGGGGTCGGTGCCCCAGGCACGCAGGACCGCCTGGATCGATTTGCTGAACAGCTCGGCGGTCTCCTGACGGAACCAATCGGCGCGCAGACCGATCGTTCCGCTCAGCGTGTCGTCGTTCTCCACCAGGTCGACCGTGGCGTCGAAGATCGCGCTGCCCTGGGACAGGTGGACCGGCTCGGCGGTCACCCCGGGAAGATCGACCCGCGCCGCGAGAGGTGTGTTGTCGACCGCGAGCATGACCTGCGCCAACGGGGGCCGTCCGGTCCGGCGTTCCGGTTTGAGTTCGTTGACCAGGACCTCGAAGGGGACATCGGCGTGGCCATAGGCACCGAAGCTGCTGTCACGCACACGTTCCAACAAGGTGAGCAGTGTGGGGTCCCCCGACAGGTCGACGCGCACCGGGAGGGTGTTGACGAAGAAGCCGACCAGGCTCTCCAGTTCCGGCTCGCCGCGCCCGGCCACCGGCAGGGCGAGCACGACGTCGTCCTGACCACTCCAACGGGCGAGGACGGCGGTGTAGGCGGCCATCACCACCATGGTGGGGGTGACGCCGGCCGGAGCGAGTCCGCGCAGATGTCGAACCGTGACCGGCGCGACGCGCAGTGGGGCGGTGACCGAAGCGTGCGGGGGCCGGCCGGTGCCCTCCGTGCCGGTGGGCAGGGCGAGCGGGCGGACGCCCTTCAGACGATCACGCCAGTAGCGGATCTGGTCGTCGAGCGAACCGCCCTCGACCTGCTCGCGCTGCCACAACGCGTAGTCCGCGTACTGCACGGGAACCTCCGCGAGTTCCCTCCCCCCGCCCTCGACCGCGGACGCGTACAGGGTCGCGATCTCGGCGAGCATCACCCCCAGGGACCATCCATCGGTGACGGTGTGGTGGGCGATGACGACGAGGACGTGATGCTCCTCGGACACCCGCAACAGGTGTCCGCGGAGCAGGGGGCCCTCGGCCAGGTCGAAGGGTTCCGCGGTCAGCTCCTCGATCCGCGCCAGGAGCGCCTCCTCGGAGTCGGCCAGGGGTTCGGTCACGAGGGTGACCGGCCGTGCTTCCCGCACGACCTGCATGACCCCTCCATCCCGCAGTCGTAGAACGGTGCGCAGCACCTCGTGCCGTTCCACCAGACCGGAGAGCGCTCCGGCCAACGCCGGTGCGTCGAGTCGTCCCTTCAGACGCAGGGCCATGGGCACGTTGTACAGCGGCATGTCCGGGGTGACCTGTTCCAGCAGCCACAGCCGTTCCTGTCCGTACGATGCCGGGAGGACGTAGAGGTCCTCCCCCGTCTTCGTGGTCATGTCGCGTCTCCATCGTCGAGAGTTGTCTTGGTGTCCGTACCGGCCCCGACCCGGTATCCGGTGCGGTCGACCCTGCGCAGCGACGGTCCCTTCGTCACGGTGCGGCGTCCGACGCGTTGGATCTCCGCGGCCATCGCGCCGACCGTCGGCATGGTGAACAGGCTCTCCATCGGCAGTTCGGTGCCCAGTTCCACTCGGATCCGGTGCGCGAGTTTGACCGCCAGGAGGGAGTTGCCCCCGAGATCGAAGAAGTCGTCCCCGACTCCGATTCCGTCCGTGTCCAGGATCTCCGCCCACAACCGGGCCAGGGCGCGCTCGCCGGGTGTGGCGGGGGCCGTCGCCCCCCGGTCCCCACAGGGTCGGTCGGGTGTGGGGAGTCGTCGACGGTCGAGCTTTCCGTTGGGGCTGAGCGGCCATTCGTCGACCCGGGTGAACGAGACGGGGACCATGTGCGACGGAAGACGTCCGCGCAGGGCCTTTTGCAGGTTCGGCACGCGTTCCTCCGTGTTCTCGACCGATTCGTCGGCCAGGAGCACGTAGGCGACCAGTACGGGGCCGGTCGAGCCATCGGTGCGCACGTCGGCGACCGCCGACTCGACGCCCTCCAACTCGGTCAGGGCGACCTCGATCTCCCCCAACTCCACGCGCATGCCCCGCAACTTGACCTGGCCGTCCATTCGGCCCAGGTACTCCACCGTCCCGTCCGATCGCCACCGGGCCAGGTCTCCGGTGCGATAGAGACGGGCACCGGGACCGCCGAACGGGTCCGGTACGAACCGCTCGGCGGTGAGCCCGGGGCGTTCCCAATAGCCACGGCAGACCTGGACGCCGCCGATCATCAGCTCCCCGGGCGCACCGATCGGGACGGGCGCCATGTCCTCGTCCACGACACGGATGGTGCAACCGTCGATCGGACGACCGATGGGGACACGGTGCCCGTAGCCGTCGCGACAGTCGAACCAGGTGACGTCGATGGCGGCCTCGGTGGGCCCATAGAGGTTGAAGACGGGTACTTCCGGCAGGCGTCGCTCGACCTCCCGGACCAGCCGGGAGGGCAGTTCCTCCCCGCTGCACACGATCCGGCGCAACCGTCGACAGCCCTCCAACGAGGGGGCCGTGAGGAACAGGTCGAGCATGGAGGGCACGAAGTGGATCGTGGATACGTCCGCCCGGTCCACCAGTTCGGACAGGTATCCGGGATCCGCGTGGCCGCCGGGTCGAGCGAGTACGCACCGCGCTCCGGTGATCAGCGGCCAGAACAGTTCCCACACCGAGACGTCGAACCCGATCGGGGTCTTCTGAAGGACTCCCTCGCCGATCTCCAACCCGTAGGTCCTCTGCATCCACAGCAACCGGTTGACCACGGCACGGTGTTCGTTCATCGCCCCCTTCGGGCGCCCGGTGGAGCCGGAGGTGTGGATGACGTAGGCCAGGGACCGGTCACTGACACGGAGCCGAAGTGGTGCCGCGGACCACTCGGCGATCTCTGCCGCGTCCCGGTCGGGACAGATCAGGCGAGCGGACGAATCGACCACCGCGGCGACGTCGGGAGGAACCTCGGTCGCGTCGGCGATGACCACCTTGGCCCGTGTGTCCTCCAGCATCATCCGGAGTCGTTCGGGCGGGTACTTCGTGTCCAGGGGGAGATAGGCGCCGCCCGCCTTGAGAGCGGCGAGCAGGCCGACGAGCAGATCCGGGCCGCGCGGCAGTCCGACGCCGACGACCGTGTCCGGACCCACCCCTTCGGCGCGCAGCATTCGCGCGAGCCGGTTGGAGCGCCGATCCAGCTCTCGGTAGGTCAGGGTGACGCCCTCGTACTGGAGGGCGATCGCGTCAGGGTGGGCGGCGACCCGATCCTCGAACAGTTCGTGCAGGGTGGTGGATCCGGTGCCGGGCACCGGCTCCTCCGTGCCGCCGAACACGTCCAGGAGTTCCGTGTGGACGTCGTCCGCCACCAATCCGAGCCGGGACACCGGCACATCCGGGTCCGCGTCGGTGAGCACCAGGCGCAGGGAGTCCGCCAGGCTCCGGGCGGTCGCCTCGTCGTACAGCTCGGCGCTGTACTCCAAACGGACCTCCCATCCCCCCTCCGACAGGGGTTCGAGATTGACCTCCAGGTCGAACTTGGCGGTGCCGGTGTCCAGGGCGACCAGGTCGAAGCCGAGGCCGCGCACCACCGGTTCCGGACGAGGCTCCTCGTCCACCTGGAACAGGTGGCGGACCAGGGCCGTACGGCCTCCGGGGTCCCGCTCGGCCCGCACGGCGTCGACGATCCGATCGAAGGGGACGTCCGCGTTGGAGTGGGCGTCGAGCATGCCGTCGTGGATCCGTGCCACCAGGGCACCGAACGTCGGGTCGTCGGACAGGTCGACGCGTACCGGAAGGGTGTTGACGAAGAAGCCGATCAGCCGGTTCACCTCGGGGCGCTGGCGTCCCGCCACCGGCACCGCGACGACCAGGTCGTCCTGACGCGACCAGCGGGAAAGGACCGTGGCGAACGCGGCGAACCCCACCGCGAACGGTGTCGTGCGGTGTTCCTCGACGAGCCGATCGATCGCGGTGTGGGCGGGGAGGGTCAGGACGATCGACCCCCCGGAGAAGTCCGGTGTCCCCGGCCGTGCCCGGTCCGTCGGGACCTCCGTCAGGGGTGCTCCCGCCAGCCGGTCCCGCCAATGGTCGAGCTGGCGCGTGACCGCCGGCGCGTCCTCGCGCTCGTTCTGCCACACGGCGTAGTCGGCGTACTGGATGTCCAGGGGCGGTTCGGTGACGGCGCCTCCTGCCCCGTAGGCGGCCACCAGTTCCGACACGAGGATCTCCAGCGACCAGCCGTCGGAGACCATGTGGTGGAGCGAGACCACGAGTAGGTGTTCTCGGGGCGTGACCCTCAGCAGGTGGAAGCGGGCGACGGGACCACGCTCCAGGTCGAAGGGCTCGGCCGCGATCACCCGAGCCCGGTCGAACGGGTCGCCGTCCACGTCGGAGATCGAGAGGTCGACCTCCGAGGGGGGAAGGACCCGTTGGACGGGTTCACCATCGGCGGCCTGTTCGAAGACCGAACGAAGGACCTCGTGACGCGTGACGATCCCGGTCAGGGCCGTACGCAACGCGGTGACGTCGAGTTCGCCGCGCAGCCGCGCTCCCGCGCTGACGTTGTACAGCGCGGTTCCCGGCCGCAACCGGTCCAAGAACCACAGCCTGCGCTGGCCGGGTGAGAGCCGTGCGGGACCCTCCGCCCCGGAACGAGGCGGAATTCGGTCATCTCGTCCGATACCGCGTCTGCGGCGCAGTTCCCGTAGCAGTGCCCCACGCTCGTCGGTCAGCCATTCGGTGCCCATGTTCGCCTCTTCCTCGTACTCCGGTCCTCATCGGTGGTCGCGCAGCAGGGTGGACAGGCAGTCCGTGCCGAAGCGCAGGGCGTCGACGGGGATCCGCTCGTTGGCCTGGTGCAGCATCCCCCGGTGCGGAGCACCCGCGGGCAGGCGCATGGGCAACCATCCGTAGCAGCGGATGCCCAGCTGGGCGAAGAGCCTGTTGTCGGTGGACGCCGGCGTGATCATGGGCAGGGGCACCGCCCCCGGATCGGCCTTCTCCAGGATCTCGACCATGGAGTCGTAGAAGCCGCCGAACTCGGGCTCGCGGATCCGACCGGGATCGACCCGGGCCCCCTCCAGGAGGAGTTCGAACTCGATGTCCGGACCGGCCAGGGCACGCACCTCGGCCTCGAAGTCCGCCACGGTGAAGTCTCCTGGCAGGATGCGGCCGTCCATGTCGACGCTGACGCTTTCAGGCATCATGTTGATCTTGTCCGGGGTGTGCACCACGGTCGGGTTGACCGTGTGACGGAGCACCGAGTCCAGGTAGCGGGCCTGTTCGTCGGGGAGGCCGGTGGGCAGCCGGTCGAGGGCATCGTCCTCCCTCAGCCCGCGTACGGCCTCACCCGTCGGTCCGGGCAACCGCCGGGACAGTTCGGCGAGCATCCGGTCCGCCGCGACCCCCTTGTGACGCGGGAGGCGCGCTCCGGTGAGTGCGGTGAGCAGGCCGGCCAGACGCCTCATCGGGGTCTTCGCGGGCATCATCCGTGAACCGTGCCCCCCGGGGCCGCGCAGGGTGGCGCGTAGCCAACAGGCGCGTTTCTCCGCCACGACGATGGGGTGGAAGCGCACACCGTCCAACTCGATGTCGGCACCCGCCTCCTCCCCGATGGCGTAGCGCACGCCCTCGAACAGTTCCGCGTGGTTTCGGACCAGGTGGCGGGCGCCGACCCCACTTCCGTTCTCCTCGTCGGCGACGACGGCGAGCAGGACGTCCCCGGCGGGTCGTTCCCCACGCTCGCGCATGCGCAGGAGGGAGGACAGCATCATCGCGAGGCCGCCCTTCATGTCGATGGCCCCTCGCCCCCACACCTCACCGTCGACGAGACGTCCTTCGAAGGGCGGGTACAGCCAGTCCTGGCCGGTGACGGGGACGACGTCGGAGTGGGCGTGCAGGAGTAGAGGGGGCGCTTCCCCCCTGCCCTTGAAGCGAGCGACCACGTTGGCCCGTTCAGGGGTGACCCCGATGACCTTGACATCGATCTCCTCGTCGCCGTCCAACAGATCGGTGACGTAGGCGGCGCACGCTCCCTCGTCGCCGGGCGGATTGGTGGTGTCGATCCTGATCAGGTCCTGGAGCAGGGATACCGGATCGGTGGTTCCCGTTGTCGACATCGTCATCCCTTTCCAAGGTCGTCGACGAAGCTGGAGTGAAGCAGCCGGGCGGCCTCCCGACGGAGCCCGGTGGCGGTGCCGAAACGCTGCGCGTCCACCGCCGCCCGGCGGTAGAAGAACGACGCGTCACACCGCTCCGTCATACCGAGGGCACCGTGCAGGTGTACGGCCTCCGCGGACACGACGCGGGCGAGGTCACCGGCGAGGAAGGCGGCTTGGGCCGCGTGAAGGCGAATGTCGTCCGCTCCGGAGTCGGCGGCTCGCGCGGTACGACGGACCAGGGCCGCCAAGGCGGCGTTCTCGGCACTGAGCCCCGCGAGCCGGTAGGCGGGCGCCTGCATCCTGGCGAGGGGAGCGCCGAAGGCCCGGCGCTCCTTCAAATGGGCGACGGTGAGATCTAGGGCTCCGCGGCACAGGCCCGACAGGTAGGCCGCGTGCCTGATCCTGGCCCGGGCCAGGACCTTCGCGTAGTCGGTACCGACCTCGATCAGGCCGTTCGGGGCGAGGACGGCCCGTTCGAAGGTGACCTCGTACAGGTCGCCGCGGCCGAGGTCGTCCTGACGGCGGATCCGGACACCCGGCTGTGCGGTGGGGACCAGGCAGGAGTACGGATCTCCCCCGACCGTGCCCACGGCCAGCAGCAGGTCCGTGTCCGCCGCGAAGGCGACGAACCGGCGCGTGCCGGTCACCGTCCCGTCGTGTGCGTCGACCGTCAGGGGGCCGACGGTCCCGGGCTCGTCCACGCCTCGCTCCCGAACGGCCAGGGACATGGTGCTCCGTCCCTCGGCGACGGAGTCGAGGAGTTCGTCGTGGCGTCCATCGAGGGCCAGGAGGTCGGCGACCGCCAGGGTGTCGGGAAGGGCGCTCTGGTACAGGCCGGGTCCGGTGAGTTCGGCCACCTCGACGGTGGTCTCCAGGGCCTTTTCGGCCCCGCCCAGGCGTACCGGCAGGGCCGCTCGCAGCACACCCATGTCGGTGAGGGTCGCCCACACACCGGCTCGGGCCTCCGCGTCGTCCCCGTTCAGGACCGCGGACCCGCCACTGCCCCTGGGTCGATCACCGACCCTGCGCAGGACCGGGTTCAGGTCTTCGTGGAAGAGCTCGGCGCACGCCGCGCGCACCTCGGCCGGGGTGGTCCCCGCGGAGGTCGACTCGGACGTGGCGGTTTCGATCGTCATCTCAGAGCATCCCCAGACCGTTGGTCGCGATCAGGTAGAGCATGACCTCGGAGGTACCGGAGGCCAGCCGTTGCGCGGGTGCCATGCGGTAGTCGGCCTCGAACCGCGAGGTGCTCCCCGCCCGTTCGTCCCAGCGGGTCAGTTGCGAGTCGACGCCGTCGACCTCCGACCCCGTATCGAGGATCGGCCGGAACTGCTCGCTCGCGTACCACTTGCTCATCGCGGACGCCACGGGGTCCGGGGCACCGAGATCGAGGTTGTGGACCATCTCCCACGCCAGGGCGTGGGAGGCACGCAGTCGCGCGTCCAATTCCGCGAACCGGACCGCGAACACGGGATCATCGAGTCGGCCCGCGCGCACCGCTCGCTCCATCACCAGGTCCAGCAGGCGTCGGGCCTTGCCGTGGAAGTCGATCCCGGTGCGTTCCAGCTGGAGCAGCTCGTTCATCAGCCGCCATCCGTCGTCCAACCGTCCGACGACGTCCTCCGGACCCAGCCGCACGCCGTCGATGACGACGAGGCCGAAGCACTCGTCGGCCATGCTCGGCACCGGCTCGACGTGGACGCCCGGTGAGCGCAACGGCAGCAGGAACAGGGTGATCCCGTGCATGGCCACCGGACCTTCGCTGGTCCGCGCGGCGCACAAGGCGATCTCGCCGTACTGGGACTTCATGTTGTAGACCTTGGAGCCGTGCAACCGCCACCCGTCCCCGTCCGGCTCGGCACGAGTGGACAGCCCGGACAGGTCCGAGCCACAGCCTGGCTCGGTGAACAGAACGGTCGCGACCCGTTCGCCCGCGGCCAGGGCCGGGAGGTGCTCCCGCTTCTGCTCCGGGCTTCCCTCCGCCAGCAGGAACATGCCGACGAGGTCCACACCGAGGACGTGCACGTCGTCGGGGACACCGGCGAGCGTCATCTCCTCCGTGACGATGGCGGACTCCACCGGACCGAGGCCGAGACCGCCGTACTCGACCGGCCAGCTGGGGGCCAGCAGGCCCCTGCGCCCCAACGTCCGGTAGATCTCCAGCAGAACCGGTTCCTCTCCCGGGGGACGGGCGGCCAGCTCCGCGAGCTCCGCGGCCACCTCCGGTCCCGTGAGCAGGGAACGCACCTCCTCACGGAAGGCCCGCTGCCGGGTGCTGAGCCCGGGGGTGGGCTCCATCGGTGTCCGCACCGTCATGGGGTGCTCCCTTCCGCCTCGTTCAACAAGGCGAGCAGGTCGTCGTCGGAAGTCCCCGCCAGCTCGTCGGACTCGATGAGCTCGGCGAGGGCGAAGATGCTGGAGTTCACGAAGAGATCCCTCAGCTCCAGCCGCACTCCGAAGGCCGATTCGATCCGCGAGGCCAGTTCGGTGACCTTGAGCGAGTTCCCACCGACCTCGAAGAACCCGTCGTGGACGTCGACCTCGTCCTGGTCGCCCCGGTCCAGGAGGTCCTCCCAGATCCGCGCGAGCCCCCACTGGGTGTCGGTCGAGGGAGGCGTCGGCGTCCGCCGCACCACACTTTCCTCGGGGGCCGGCAAAAGGCCACGATCGATCTTGCCGCTGGCGCCACGCGGAATCTCGGGCAGCACGATCATGACCGCTGGGACCAGGGAGGAGGGAAGGTGTTCGGCGGCCGTCCGTCGTACCCCGTCGAGATCGGGTCCCCCCGCTTCCGCGTCGAGGGGGGTGAGGTAGGCGACCAGTCGGGCGTCGGCGCCCGAACCATGGCGTACCACCACGGCCTCGTCCACCTCGGGGTGGGCGGTGAGGGATCGCTCGACCTCACCGGGTTCGACTCGGAGGCCGCGGATCTTGATCTGGTCGTCCACGCGGCCGAGGAAGCGCAGGTCACCGTTGGAGTCCCAGTGGACCAGGTCACCGGTACGGTAGGCGCGAGCTCCGGGAGGGCCGTAGGGGTCGGGGACGAAACGTTCCGCGGTGGCGTCGGGACGGTTCACGTATCCGCGTGCCACACCGGCTCCGGCGACGTAGAGCTCCCCTGGGACGCCTTCGGGTACGGGCGCTCCGAAGCGGTCCAGGACGTAGACGCGGTAGCCGCGCAAGGGACCGCCGATGGGCGGCATGGCGGTGTGTTCCTCGTCGGGGCACGCGTAGTCCGTGCAGGCGACCGTCGCCTCGGTGGGGCCGTAACCGTTGTGGAACTCCCGGTCCGGGGTGCGCCATCGATTGACCAGTTCGGCGGGGAAGGCCTCCAACCCCACGAACAGCGCGCGCAGGTCGGGGAGGTCGTCCGGGTCGAGCATCCCGAGGACGGCCGGCGGCAGATCCGTCACCGTCACGCGTTCGGAGCGCATCAGTGCGGTGAGCGAGGTCGGGTCGAGCAGGACCTCGCGTGGCGCGTGGACGAGGGTGGCTCCGCTGCCCAGGGCGGCGAAGAAGTCGAACAGGCTGACGTCGAAGGCCGGATTGGCGAACTGGAGCACCCGGTCTCCCCGGCCGAGGTCGAACCGCTCGATGATGGCCTCGGTGAAGTTCGTGATGGCGGACTGCTCCACCTGAACCCCCTTGGGGCGGCCGGTGGATCCGGAGGTGAAGATCACGTAGGCGAGGTTGCGTCCCGTCACGGTGACCGGCGGGGGGCCGACGGGCGCCGTGGGCCGGTCCTCGTCGGAGACGGTGACGGCCCGCACGTGCTCGGGCAGGAGGTCGGCCAGGTCCGCCGAGGTGACCACCACTTCGCATCCCGCGTCGGCGATGATGGCCTCCCTGCGTTGGGCCGGGTGGTCGGGATCCATCGGCATGAAGGCGGCCCCGGCCTTTCCCACGCCCAGGTAGGCGGTGGGGATGTCCGGGCCCCGTTCCAGCAGGACGCCGACGACGTCCTCGGGCCCGATTCCTTGTTCCCGAAGCCTCCAGGCGAGATGGTTGGCCCGGCCCTCCAGTTCTCCGTAGGTGGTGTCGGAACCCTCGAAACGCAGGGCGACGTCGTCGGGCCGCTCTGCCGCCCTGGCCTCGAACAGCCGGTGGAGGAGCCGCCGTTCGCCCGGCGTCCCCCCGTCACTCCACCGCCCCGTCACCTCGGCCAGTTCGGTCGCGGTGAGCACACCGGTCTCGCTGAGCCGCAGCCCGGGGTCGACCACCACGGTGTTCAGTACCTGTTCGTAGTGATCGAACAGGCGAGCGACGCGTTCGGAGTCGAACAGCTCCGTGGAGAACTCCGCCCACAGCCGTAGTCCCTCGGGCAGTTCCGTCAGTTGGACGGCCAGGTCGAACCGGGCCGTCCCCGAATCGATCGGGAAGGCCTCGACCCGCAGGTCCTCGATCTCCGCGGACTCGATCGCCGCGTGTTGCAGGGTGAAGGAGGTCTGGAAAAGCGGATTGCGGTCGGGGTCGCGTTCCGGGCTCAGCTCCTCGACCACCTTCCCGAAGGGCAGGTCTTCGTGGAAGTGGGCGCCCATCACGGTGTCCCTCGTGCGGGACAGGAGCTCACGGAAGGTCGGGTCACCGGCGGTGGAGGTGCGCAGCACCAGGGTGTTGGAGAAGAAGCCCACCAGGGACTCGACCTCCGGGCGACCACGTCCCGACCACACGGACCCGACCACGATGTCGTCCTGTTGGGTGTACTTGGACATCAGCACGTTGAAGGCGGCCAGGACCACCGTCATCAGGGTGACCCGCTCGGCCCGGGCCAGCCGGTTCAGGTCGTCCCGTAGGCGTGCGGGAAGGACTCGGTCCAGGGTCGTCCCCGCGTGTGTGGGGACCCCGGGCCGGGGTCGATCCGTGGGCAGGTCGAGGATCGGCAGGTCGGTCAACCGATCACGCCAGTACGCCAGCTGCTCGTCGGCACGCTCCCCGGTCATCCTGCCGCGCTGCCAGACGGCGTAGTCGGCGTACTGCACAGCGAGCTCGGGCAGTCCGGCCGCTCCGCCACCACGCTCCGAGCGGTACAGCTCCACCAGTTCCCGAATGATGATCGCGGTCGACCAACCGTCGGTCGCGATGTGGTGCAGGGAGAGGAGGAGGACGTGGACGTCTTCGGCCTGACGCAACAGGTACGCCCTCAGGACCGGACCGTTCCTCAGGTCGAAGGGGGCGGCGGCCAGTTCCGAGACGTGTTCCCGGATCTGTTCGTCGCCGCCAGGGGCGTCGATGACCTGGAGCGGGACTTCGGCCGCCGGAGCGATCTCCTGAAAGGGGACTCCGTCCCTGACGGGGTATCGGGTGCGGAGGACCTCGTGACGGGCGACAAGGGCGGTCAGGGCCCTCTGCAGGGCCGAGCCGTCGAGCTCGCCGCGCAGACGCAGGGAGACCGGGGAGTTGTACACCGACCTCCCGGGGGCCCACTGGTCCAGGAACCACAGACGTTGCTGGGTGAAGGAGGTGGGCAGGGCACGTTCCCGGGGAACCGCCGTGATGGCCTCCCCGGTACCCAGGCCCGAGGATCGCTGGCTTTCGCGGAGCGCCATGAGCCGTCGGCGGGTGTCGGCCAGACTGCCTCCACCCGCTTTGTCGGCCGTGGCGTGCCCGGTTGACGGTGGTGTGGTCATCGATGACTCCCAACAGGTCGGGCCACCCGAACACGAGTTCCCTGTCCGACCAGCGCGGCGGACACGGGCGAGTCGACCCGCCCGTCCGCGATGACGGCGGAGTCGACCCCGTCGAGCAGGGCGCTCCGGGCCGCGCGCAGTTTGACGGACATCCCCCCGACCGCGGCCTCGTCGACACCCCCCTGGGGCTTGAGGGTGACCTCGGATCGCAGTGACGATTCGTCGGTGTGGTCCGCAAGCAGTCCCGGGGCGGCCGTGAGCAGGACCAGACGGGTGGGCAGACCCGCCGCGGCGAGCGCGCCGGCGATGGCGGCGGCGGTACGGTCGGCGTCGACGTTGACCGGGCGGTGGTCCTCCCCGAGCGCGGGCGGAGAGATCACTGGAACCCGCCCCTCCCCCAGTAGCGACAGGACGAGCGCCGGGTCCACGAGGGTGATCCGGCCGCTGTGGTCGTCACGGACGACTCGGGTGCGGCCGTCCACGACCACCCGGTGGGACTTCGGCCGCCGGGCCCGGATCAGACCACAGTCCATGCCGCTCAGCCCCACCGCGGGCACGCCCACGCGGGACAGACTTGACACCAACTCCGGTTTGAACTCGCCCAGGAGGGCGTACTGGAGCACCTCCAGGGTCGCCGGGTCGGTGTAACGGCTGGACGTACCACCGGGGGTGGTGAGCCTGCGTTGGCGCACCCCCAGCCGTCGTGCGAGGTCGTCGAGGTCGGCGGCGCCTCCGTGCACCAGGACCACACGCCGCCCCTCGGCGACCAGGCGCCCCAGGTCTCGGCAGAGCCCCTCCCGGTCGAGGGAGTGGTCTCCGCCGACCTTGACCACGAGTACGTGATCGGACATCGAATCCTCCTCAGATCGGATGGAGCCCGGGAAATCCGAGCCCGGTCCGTTCGTCCCAGCCCATCCGGATGTTCAAGCTCTGCACCGCGTTGCCCGCGCCGCCCTTGACCAGGTTGTCCAGGGCGCCCACGAGCGTGAGGTTCCCGGTGCCCGGCTCCAGGGCGAACCCGACGTCGCAGTAGTTCGATCCCAAGAGGATCTTGGGTTCCGGGAGTCGGTAGTTGCCACGCTTCTGGGCGACCACGCGGACGAACGGTTCGTCCTTGTAGCGGGCCCGGTAGGCGGCTCGGATCTCTCGTTCGGTCACGTCCGGGTTCGTGGTGGCCCGGATCACGACCTGAACGCCGCGTACCGCGTCGATCCCGGTCGCGGACATCCTCGGCACGGCCCCGGTGGCCTGGGCGATCTCCGCCTCGTGGCGGTGACCCGCCGGAGCGAAGAGCCGCAGGACCCCACTGCGTTCGGCGTGCAGGTTCATCTCACCGGCGGAGGCCCCCGAACCGCTGGATCCCACCCGGCCGTCCACGTAAACCTCAGGAGCCACCAGTCCGGCCGTGGTGAGGGGTTCCAGCGCGAGGATCGAGGCGGTGGCCATGCAGCCGGGCACACCGACCAGGTCCGCTCGGGTCAGCCGGTCCCTGTCCAACTCGGGAAGTCCGCGCACGGCTGTCCCGAGCAGTTCCGGGGCGAAGTGCTCACCGTAGTGACGGCGATACGTCTCCTGGTCGGCCAAACGCAGGTCGGCGCTGAGGTCGAAGACGATCTTGCCCTTGGTCGACTCCGCGGCCCGTGCCACGGGATCGGAGGCCCCCGAACCCGTGAAGAACAAGGCGTCACAGTCGGGCAGGCGGTCGGGGGAGCTGTAGACCAGATCGGTCAGGCCCCGCAGGTTGGGATGGGTGAGGTCGACCCTGCGGTCCGCGAGACGCGTCGACGTCACCGCGACGATCTCGACCTCCGGATGACCGAGGAGGAGCCGCAGCAGTTCCCCGCCGATGTAACCGGCCCCACCCACGATTCCGACGCTGATCATCGGCTCCCCCTTCGCCGTACCTTCGAGGTGGTTCTCACTCGCCCCAGTCCTCTTCGGGCTCGGGCGCGACGGCGATGGTCAGCGGGTCGAGGGAGACGACCTCCAGTTCACCGGCGCATTCACCGCACTCGATGATCTCGTTGCGTTCGATCGTGTCGACGACGGTGACATCGGCGACGCATTCCGGACAGGACTTAACAGCCATTCTTCGCTCTTTCTTCCGAATCGCGGTTCAACACATAACGGCGGATGATCGTCTACCGAAGAAAACGCGATCGTCCAACAGAAGCTTGAACAATCCGCAGACACCGGACCGACATAGCGCCTTTCTGTGATCCCAAGGTTTCCGCAAAACGCACGTCGGGGTCAGTAAGGGATCTCCCCCACACGGGGGCGGGCCCGGGTTTCACGACGGGACGGGCACGCGTTCCATGAGGGCCACGGCCCCCGAATACGCCTCCATCACGCGCTCGGCGCGGGCGCGCACACCTTCACCGTCCACGTCTGTTCGGGCGTTGGCCACGGCGATGCGCAAGGCCGACCACTCGTGGGCGACTCCGTCCACGGTGCGGGCCAGCTCCCTCAGTCGGGGGACACCGAACGTCTTGCCCGCACGAGCGAGGAACTCGGCGTGCAGACCGGTGACCGCGAGCAGTGGGCCGATGACGATGAACGCCTCGTCCGAGCCGCCGCCGGCCGGTTCGGAACCACCACGGAAGCGGTCCAGGAACGCACGCAGTCCGCTCAGCCCGCTGGTGGCGGAGGTACTCGGTTCGAGCAACCCTCGAACGTTGGCATCGATCACCCGTCCGACGAACTCCGGGGTGAACTCGGGTTGTTCCGCCTCGACGGTCAGCTCCAGCCACCGATTGCCGATCGGATTGGAGGTGAAGAACTTGTCCCGTTCGTGTACCACGGGGTTCCCTGAATCACGCGCGGCCGTGAACGCCGCCAAGGGGATCGGCCCCTGGTAGGCGGGCGGCGTGGGGTCTGCCACCAGCACCTCACCACGTTCGTCGTCGAAGCCGTGGACCGCGAGAAGGTGGTTGGTGTGCACGTCCTGGTAGGCGGGCCGGAACGGCAGGTGGAAGTTGTCGGCGGCCACGGCGACGATCTCACCCGCGACCAGGCGTCGACGAACCTGGAGCCATCCCTGTTCGGAGTCGGTCGGATGGTGCCAACGGGAGGTGACCCCGTGGAACGGGGCCAGGCATGCGAACAGGTCGTCGGACGCTCCGGGCAGGTAGTACTCCTCACGGCGCACGTCGCCCGGGTAGTGGAAACCCCAGGCCGCCCCGAGCGCCTCGATCGGGTCCAGGCCGTGGTGGTCCAACAGGACCCCGGCGGTGTTGTGCAGGCAGTGGGTGAGGTCGTGTCGCCAGTACCGGACGGGGGTCAGTTCGACGCGCACGACGTCTCCTTCTCGGGCTCTTGGACGAGGGTGAGGGCGAAGACGTGCATCGCCGGGTTGTCGGGAAGACGCAGCGCGCGGAGCCGACCGGGCACGGACACCGGAGAGCGCTGTTGCCAGATGGACGGGGCGTGCGGAGCGTGGGTGTGCCTGGGATAGCGCAGGGCGAGGGTACGGAAGGCGAGGGGTTCGCCGAAGCGGGCGTCCGTCTCCGGCCAGAAGTCGGACATGCGCAGGTGCTCGGCCCTCTCGGCGCCGTCGGCGTAGAGGAGACCGATGTGGTCCTCGGTCCTGCGCTCCGCGGCGCCCAAGAGGTAGATCCAGTCGTAGTCGCCGGGAGGCACCTCGACGACCTGTCCCCGACAGCGCACGTTGTCTCCGCCCACCACCGCCCTGGCGGGGAACGCGAAGGGCACACCGGCGACCTCGGACTCCGTGCCCGGAGCGGGGAGCTCCTCGGCCGGAAAGGTGTTGCCCCAGATGTTGAAGCCGTATTCCCCCACGGTTCCAGGGGGCTGGATTCCCCGATTATTACAATGCTGCGAAATGTCGATCACTGAGGTTTTCATTTTCCCTATCCCCTCTATATTCGAGGCATGGACAAAACGATGGAGACAATCAGCGCACCGGTGGTCTCGGAAATACGTGACCTGACCGGAACACTCGCGCGGCGGGTGACCGAACTGACCCGTGCCGCCTATCGGGCCGGTGACCTGGTCCCCGGTCTGCCCGTGGCGGACGGGGCGGTCGCCGGTCCGGAGGAGTTGCACGAGGACCTCGCCGGAGGAGCACACCTGTGGGTCGCCGCCGTGGACGGGAGTCCGGTCGGAGCGGTGCGGGCGGTACGGACCGATGACGGCGCCTGGGAGGTTCGCCGCTTGGCCGTGGCCCCCTGGCACCGCCGGGGTGGCACCGCCAGGCTGCTGCTACGCCGCCTGGAGGAGTCCGCCTTCACCGCCGGAGCCGACCGGGTCGTGCTCGACGCCGTCGTGGAACGCGGCAACCCGGCCTTCTACGCCCGGGTGGGCTACACCGCCGTTCGCCATTTCGGAGCCGAGGACAAGCCCCTCTCCGAGGTGCGCATGGAGCGAGGGCCCGGATCCCCGGAGCGCGGTCGCTGTTCCGTTCCGCACACACCGGGAACGGCGGTGCTGTGGTGGTCGGTGCCACGAGGCTCCCTCTGCTCGGTGGTCCCGGTCCAGGAGGTCCCCGGCCCCGAGGCCGCGCCCACCGCCCCCTTCGGGCGAGAGGACGCGACGTTCGTGGGGGTGGACCTGTCCCCGGAACCCGAGGCGAGCGGCCGACGACCGATACTCGACGCGCTGTCCGTCGATGCCGCGTACCAGGACGGTGACGCCTTGACCTTCGACGCACCCGTCCACGAACTCAGCGCCTACCGTCGGCCCCGGCTGTCGCACCCCGATGTACTGGCCTGGTGGCGCAGCCCCTCGGTACGGCTCGCACGGCACACCTGACACCCGTGGCCCCGCTCAACGCCGGACCATGGCCAACGCCTCCCTCTCGATGCGTTCGGGACTGATCCCGGCGTACGTCAGAAGGTCGCGTTCGTCGGCCACGAAGTCCAGGTAGGCGTCGGGGAACCCCACCCGCCGTACGGGACACGGGTGCTCGGTGGAGACCACCTCGCAGACCGCGGCACCCAGCCCACCGATCTCCAGGTGGTCCTCCACCGTGACGATCCCGCGTGTCTCCCGGGCCGCCTCGATCAGGGCCTCCCGATCGATGGGCTTGATGGTGTGCATGTTCAGCACCCGGGTGGAGACGCCACGGGCCTCCAAGGCGTGCGCCGCTTCGACGGCCATGTGGACCGGGTGGGGTCCGGCGGCCACGATGGTCACGTCGCCGCCGTCCCGCAACACACGGGCTCGGCCCAGGGTGAACTCGGCGGAGGCATCTCCGATGACCGGGGTCGCCGCTCGCCCCAGCCGCAGGAACAAGGGCCCCTCCAGGTCCGTCGTGGCGCGTACGGCCCGTTCCGTCTCGGCCGCGTCACAGGGGACGACGACCGTCATGTTCGGCAGGGTCCGCGCGATCGCGATGTCGTCCAGTGCGTGGTGAGTGGGCCCGTAGTGTCCTGAGGAGGCACCACCGTGGGTGACCACCACGCGCACCGGAAGGTCGTTGCCCGCCACGTCGACCTTGAAGGCCTCACAGGCACGGGCGGTGGCGAAACCGGACAGGGTGTTGGCGTAGGGCAGCAGGCCGCCCGCCGCCAACCCCGCGGACACACCCATGAGGTTCATCTCGGCGATGCCGACGTTGACGTACTGTTCCGGCAACCGTTCGGCGAACCCGCTTTCCAGTCCCCCCATGTCCGTGTCCAGACAGAACACCCGGGGGTCCCGTTCCGCCAGTTCGACGAGTGTGCGTCGGTACACCTCGCGGGCCGGGACGGCGTAGTGATCCGCCCAGTCGACGTCCTCTCGCCGGGTCGGAGGGGCCAGGGTGTCCGCGGTCCGTTCGGTCATCACGTCCTCGACTTTCCGAGACCGAACAGCGCACGCTTGTGCAGCCGTTCCGTCAGCTGCACGGAGTGACTCTTCTTCTTGTTCTCGAACATGGGGACTCCTCGGCCCTTGATCGTCTCGGCCAGCAAGACCATCGGGCGGCCGGTCGACGTGCGTGGTCCGGTCAGGTGCTCGTGGAGCGCCTCCATGTCGTGACCGTCCACTTGGACGACGTCCCAGCCGAAGCTGCTCCACCGTTCGGCCAAGGGTTCGAGCCCCACGCAATCCTCGGTCGAACCGGTGATCTGGAGACCGTTGCGGTCCACGATGGCGACCAGGTTGTCCAGGCCCTGGTGGGCCGCGAACATCACCGCCTCCCAGATCGAGCCCTCTTGGAGCTCTCCGTCGCCGAGGAGGGCGAAGGCCCGACTTCGGCCACCGGTACGGCGTGCCGCCAACGCCGCGCCGGCCGCCAGGGAGAGTCCGTGTCCCAACGATCCGGTGGGGAACTCGACCCCGGGAAGACGCCGGAGCGGGTGGCCGGCGAGGCGGCTGCCATAAGCGCCGTAGGTGCCGAGTTCCTCTTCGGGGAGGAAGCCGAACTCCACGAGGACCGCGTACAGGGCGGCGCTCGCGTGGCCCTTGCTGAGTACGAACCTGTCGCGGTCCGGCCACTCGGGTTCGTCGGGCCGCACTCTGAGCACGTCCCGGTAGAGAACAGTGAGGATGTCCGCGCAGGACAGACTTCCACCGATGTGGGCACCGTTGGGGGTGGCGCCCATGTCCAGGACGCGTCGGCGTACCCGGTACGCCACGTCCTCACGAGAGGTCGTCTCACCCATGGGACACCTCCGCCGTTTCCGTGACCTTGTGCCAGGGTGGCCGGTAGTCCAGGTCCCCGTAATGAGCGACCACGCGGTCCAGGTGGCCCCAGACCTTCTCGAAGGCGTCCGCGCACAGACTCAGCACCGGCTCGGATTCCGGGTTGAGGTGCCAACGCTGGAGGGTGAGCGTCTCCTCGATGACCCCCAGACTCACCGGAAAGTCCTCGATCCGGCGACCGTAGGAGGCGAAGAGCGGCTGTCCCGGCAGCGGGACCACCTGGTACGGCTGTAGCGGCACCCCCTCGGCTCCCAGTGCCCGACGCAGGATCTCGCGGAAGACCCCGGGGGCGAGGTCCGGACGGCCCGCGGCGATCGGATCGAAGCGTAGGCGCAGGATGTGCCAGGCGTGGGTGCGTCCTTCGGGCACACGCGGTACGACCACTCCCGGCAGTTCGGCGAGCCGGTCGAGAAATCCACGTACGACCTTGTCCCTACGCTCGGTGTCGGTGTCGAGACGCCGTAGTTGGCAGGAGGTGAACGCCGCTTGGACCGCGCTGAGCTTCTCGTTCCCCGCCATGACCCGGGAGAGGTAATCGCGCTCCTCCCCGGCTCGCAGATCCTCACCGAACTGACGGTGCAGCACCACGCGCTCGTACAATCGCTCGTCGTCGGTGGTGACCAGACCGCCCTCCCCACAGGTGGGCAGGTTCTTCACGACGTTGAGGCTGGTCGCGTTGACGTCACCGATCGAACCGGCGCGCCTGTCCCCGTAGAGGGCCCCCTGTGCCTGGGCGGCGTCCTCCAGGAGGTAGAGGCCGTACTTGTCGGCGAGGGCGCGCAGAGCGGTCATGTCGCATGGCAGACCGTGCAGGTGCACTGCGATGATCGCCCGGGTACGCGAGGTGATCGCGGCCTCGGCCGCGACCGGGTCGATCGTGTAGTCGACGGGATCGACGTCGACGAACACCGGTACCAGCCCACGTTGGGCGACCGGCACGGCCGTCCCGACGAAGGTCAGGGCCGGGACCAGGACCTCTCCCCCGGCCTCGATGTCCAAGGCGGCGAGGGAGAGTTCGAGCGCGGCCGTACCGTTGGCGACCGCGGCGCAGTGTCGGGTGCCGACATAGTCGGCCCACTCGGACTCCAGCGCCGACACCGCGCCCCGGCCGGCGTCATTGGAGGTGTACGGTCCACGGGCGAGGACGTCCGCGACGGCGTTCTGCTCCTCGTCGGTGACCACGGGCCAGCCGATGCGGGCTCGTGTGGTCGCCGCTCGACGGACCGTCCTACGACCGCCGAGGATCGCGGGTCGCTCACTCATGTTCCATCCCTTCCATGCGTCGTGTGGCGGGGATCGGCTCCAGCGACAGCACCTTGACACCCGGGTTTCGGGGCAGGCGCAGGCCCACGAGGGTCTCCCGCCTGGGTACGGCGATGCGGGCCCGTACGATCCCGACCGCCGTCATGTGCAGGTATTCGGGTTCGACCCCGTCCTCGTAGTACAGCCAGACGGTCTCCACCCCGATGGTGTCGACGTCCAACGTCACCCGGATCCAGTCGTAGGAGGCCGCGGGCAGGTCGACACCGCGTCCATCACAAGGGATCGGCACGGCCGGCACCCCGGCCGCACCCTGGCGGACGCTCACGACTCCTCCCATAGGTCCAGGCTCCGCAGGGTGTAGTCGACGTAGGCGCCGACCAGGTCGCTCCCGAGGATCTCGATGGCCCCGTGGAACTCCGGCGTGTGGTTGACCTCGTTGACGTACATCCTGCCGCTCCGGTCCTCGATGACGTCCACGCCCAGAACGCCTTCACCGATCGCGTCCGCCGTCCTCTTCAGTAGCTTCACCAGGTCGTCGGTGAGCGGGCACGGCTCGGCCCGGCCTCCCCGCGCGGTGTTGGTCCGCCAGTGGTCGTGCACCTTGTAGATGGCCCCGATCACCTCACCACCGAACACGTACGCCTTGATGTCGCGGCCCGGTTTGTCCACATATTGCTGGACGAAGGTGATCTGGTGTTGAGGTCCGTTGAACGCCGCGCGGTGTTCCAACACCGACTCGGCCTGTTCGTGGTCACGGATGCGCGCCGCGAGGCGCCCCCAGGATCCGGTCAACGGCTTGACCACGGCCGGGTAACCGAACCGGTCGAGTTCCGACAACGCCGCGTCCGGTACGAGGCCGACCAGCGCGGGGATGGTGGGGAGCCCGCCCTTACGCAGGGCCAGGGTGGTCAGGAGCTTGTCCCCGCACAGGTCGATCACGCTTGCACTGTTCATGACGGGGATTCCGGCGTGTTCGAGCATGCGACTCGCGTAGGAGTTGCGAACGTGGGAGATCTCCCGGCTCAGCGCGGCTCGATAGGGAACGGTCAGTGGGCGATCGGTTTCGAGGTCGAAGGTCAGCGAACGCGTGTCCACCTGCTCGAACTCGATGTCACGTCGGCGCAGCTCCTTGAGGAGCAGGCGTTCTTCGAGTCGGACCCTCGACGTGAGTACCGCCAAGGGTCGTCGATCCGTGGTCATGTGATGTGACCTCCTTTTTTGTCATGATCATCACTCACCGTGACGAGGGGACGCTCCATCGCCTCCGACATCCGGAGCAGGGCACCGGTGAGGACGTCGATGGAGGCGAGGTAGTCGGTGAGGTCCACGTGCTCGTCATCGGTGTGACACAGCTTTGAGTCCCCGGGCCCGTAGGCCGCGGTGGGGACCGGCCATTGCGCACCGACCACGTTCCAGTCCGAGGTGCCCAGCTTGAGTTTGACCACCGGTTTCTCACCCCGAGACCGGATCTGCGCGCTCAGAGCCTTGGCCACGGGGTTACCCCGTGAGGTGCGCACCGCCGGAACGAACTCCAGGACGTCGACTTCGTCCTCACCGGCGATCTCGTCGAGCATGGTGATGAAGGCAGCCGGGGCGAAGGTCGTCGGGACACGACAGGAGATTTCGGCCTCGGCGGTCTCCAGGTCTCCCGTCAGGCGGACGAGTGAGGGCTGGAGACAGTCGAACAGTGGCGAGTTGCGTCGTTTGTCCACTCGTTCGCGCACCAGCGACCAGAACGCGCTCGCCGCCTCCACCGCGGTCTCCTGGCCGGAGCTGGTGTGCGCGGCGGGCCGGACGAACCGGACACGGAACCGGAACACACCCTTGTAGCCGATGCCCACGGCGTTGGTACCACTGGGTTCGCCGATGATCAGGGCTCCGGGGATGGGCCGTCCCAGCAGGTGACGGGCTCCCGGTGAGTCCGCCTCCTCGCCCACCGCACCGATGACGGTCACGCATATGGGCGTCTCCGCACGCGAGATCCGGTCCGCCGCGCAGATCATGGCGGCCAGTGGTCCCTTCGCGTCGACGGTGCCGCGCCCGTAGAGGACGTTCCCCTCCCGGCGGATCGGCACCTCTCCCGGCACGGTGTCGATGTGGCCGAGCATGAGGACCTCGAACGCGGTGGGATCCCCGACCGATCCGTGGACGTTGCCCACCTCGTCGACGTGGACCCGGAAACCCAGGTCCCTCATGTACCGGGCGGTGAAGGAGACGGCCTCGTGTTCGTTCCCCGAGGTGGAGGGGATCTCGACCAGGGCGCGCAGGAGGTCCACCTCGGGGCCGGCGACGGTCATCAGGAGACCTCCGGGCCCGCGGGGTTGAAGTCGACCAGCAACATGTCCCGAACACCGGCGATGTCGCCGACCGCGTTGATCGGGGATACCTCGTGGGTCACCCGGCCGTCATCGACGAACACGGCGTCCAGGGGGTCGGTCATGGTGAGGACGACCGGCTCACCGCTTTCCGGGTAGACCGTGGAGATACCGCCCGAACAGGCCTCCCGACGCAGCATGTGCATGCCCACGTACATGTGGCCGTCACGGTGGCGGCCCTCCGGGGTGGGGTTGCCCTCGGCTCCGGGCCGGGCCACGATCCGCACCACGTGCAGGCCGACCTCCCAGTCGGTCACCCCGGACAGGCTGGTGGCCATCCGCGCGTCCCATCCGACCAGGGCGCGCATTCCGGCGTGCAGCAGTACCTCGTTCCCGATCGGGGCGAAGCTGCGGTTCTTGCCCTCCCACAACGGGATGACGTCTTGTCGGAAGTCGGTGTGCTCAAGGGGCCGGAACGAGAGCTCGCCGTCCTCCACCCGCACCCGGAGCCGTCCGTACCGACGCTGCCGGTAGGTGCCGCCGTCGGCCAGCTCCCGGTCCAAGGGCAGGTCGCTCCAAGCCGAGCGGAAGCCGTCGTCGGCGGCGTCGACCTGGTGTTCCAGGACGTCGGACCGCCGCACGTGGACGTATCCGTCCGTACGAACCCGCTCTACGCACCGTTCCGTGATCGGAGCGAGCGAACGGTGGGGGGTCGCTGTGGTGACACTCATGGACATCTCCTCGTGGTCGTGTGGATCCACATCTCACACGTGACGCGGAAGACGCGGTCTCCCGTCACGCCGCCGGAATCTCCGACAGGTTCACGGTGGCACGGGGGGCTCCGACATTCCTGTCGGTCATTACCCCGACGATCACACCGCCGCGCCGGTCAGGGCGCCTTCGTGGTCAGTACCGCGCGGACGTCTCCCACGAGGTGGTCGACCACCTCGCCGACCCTCCCCTGGAAGTAGAAGTGCCCTCCCTGGAACACGCGCGGTTCCGGTCCGCCCGGGAACTCGCGGTGACTCCATTCACGCAGCACGCCCGGTTCGGCGACGGCGTCCTCGGACCCACCGAACACGGACACCGGGACACCCGCGGGCCAGGGTGTGCCCCCGTCCGGGGCCCACGTGTCGACCAACTGGAAGTCGGCACGGATCACCGGCTCGTACAGCTCCCAGAGTCGGATGTCCTCAAGGAGCTCACGGGGTGTCCCACCGAGCTCCGCGACACGGCTCCGTAGTTCGGAGGTGGGCAGCGTGTGGGCGGGAATCCGTTCCTCGGCCACGTCCGCGCACCAGGCGGACAGCCCCGCCCAGAAGGGAAGGGGGTCCCCTCGAAGGGCCAGCGTGCGCACCAGTTCGTAGATGACGAGGGCGCCCATGCTGTGGCCGAAGAAGGCCGTCGGCCGATCCATCAGCGGAACGATCGCCGACCGGACGTGGTCGACGAGCTCCCGCACCTCCGTCAACGCGGAGCGACCCGCGAGCCTGCCCCGGCCGGGCGCCTCCAACAGGCACACCTCCCAGTCATCGGGGAGATGTGGCAGCCACTCCCGGTAGAGCAGGTGCGAGCCACCGGCGTGGTGCATCAGGAACAGGCGTAGCTCCGGATCGGGTACCGGGCGCGGGACGAACACCGCGGTGGGTGCCGACGAAGGCATGGTCATCGGAGTTCCTCGGGATCGTGGGTGGCCGGGCCCCATCGTCGTGTCGGCCCCCACTCGGAGGAGCCCGGCCGAGAGGGGGCTGGGAACGGGACGTGAACGGATGTGGCGCCGATACCGGATTTCGTCGGGAGCGGCACCACACCACGTGGGCCGAGGTCAGGCGAGCTTCTCCAGGAAGCCGCGGATCTCGCCGTCCAACTGTTCGAACGAATCCGCGGCGAACAGCACCGGCTGATGCTCGGTGATGTCGTAGGGCTGGTCGAGCATGCCCTGGATGGAGAAGCCCTGGAGCGGTGTGGTGGCCAACCCCTCCAGCTCTCCCACCGAGGAGAGCAGGGCGGCACCATAGGCACGCGTACCTCCGGCCTCGCGGATCACGCCGACCTCCATCGTGAACCAGAAGACCTTGCTGAGGGCATCGAGACCGGACTCGGAGCGCACCCGCCGCGCGGTCTCACCGAAGCACCGGTAGAGGTCGGCGAAGCCGGTGTCGGCGAGCATGACCGCATGGCCGACCAACTCGTGGATGAGGTCGGGTTCGGGTGTGTAGTAGGGAGTGTGGCTCGCGCGTAGGTACTGGGTGCTGTGGAAGCGCTGGTCGGCGAACGCCTCATAGAACTGCCGGGCCGGCACCAGGTCACCCGCGGGCAGCAGGCCGAATCCGGTGGCCGAGCTGATCTCCTCGGACAGTTCGGGGAGGGAGGGAACGCGGCCCAGGCCCAGGTCGACGCGTTGGGCCGCGGCGAGGTATCGGGCACACGCGGTGGAGCGGTGCACGCTCTTGAGCTTGCCCACGACCTCCTCCCAGAGGAGGTTCTCCTCTTCGGTGTAGTCGATTCGGGGCAGCGGGTCACCGACGACGTGACCGGAGATCAGGTCCTGGATCTCCTTCTTTCGAACCTGGAAGCGTTCCTGTGCCAAGGCATCGGCCGAGATCGTGTCCAGCTGGATGGACATGGGGGACTCCTTGTTCGGCGTGGTGAGGGATGAGGAGGGTCAGGCGATGACGAGCTTGCGGTCCCGCAGGGCCCTGTAGGCCGGACGGTGGTGGTCGCTGAACGCGGCCAGCATGGGATTGTTGTCCACCGTGTCCGCGTACTCGGTGACGGTCCCGTGGATGCCGGAACTCTCGCTGGCACCGACGTGCCAGCGCTTGGACCGCTCCCATTCGGGACGGCCGCCGGGCTCCCACTCCAGTGCGGCGGGGTCGTAGGCGATCCCCACTTCCCGGCAGTAGGCGGACAGGGTGCGGGCGGGAGCACGGACGAGATCTTCGGAGTCGATGACGATCGCCCGACCACCCGCGTCGATCACGGCCTCGTACAGTTCGTGGAGCTGGATCAGCCCGATGTCGCCCTCCCCCATCTCCGGTCGGAGGGCGAAGTAGGAGGCCGCGATCTGTTCGGGACTACGAACGAGGAAGGTGTGCACGACCTCCCGTAGGAAGTCGGCGTCCTCCAGGACCTCCTGGTAACGATGGTCCGTGGTGTCCTTGAGGAACACCGGTCGACGCTTGGAGAGATCCCGGATCGCCCCTACGAGAGCGCGGTGGGTGTGGACCTCCCGGCCCTCGACGGTGGTGGCACCGAAGTCCATGATGTTGCAGAACGGCTCGTGCAGTCCGATGTGGTCCCCACGCTCGACCATGGCCCGAAAGAAGACGGTCGACCGCGCCCGTGGAGCGCTCCAGAGCGCCAGCGTCCGGGGGGACGGGTTCTGTTTGTTCTCCATACCCACGACCTTCGCGTTCCGTTGTGGGCGCCTGTAGTCGGGGGATTCCCTGACCGGGTCAGACTTCGCTGGTGACGGCCGCGATACCGCGTCCGAAACCACCCGCGGACCAGGTCACCGTGGCCGGTTTCGGGTCACCCAGGGCGTCCCGTGGCACGTCGGCGGTGTATGCGAGCAGCCGCAGCGGTAGATCTTCCTCGCCACGCACGACCAACGTCAGGTCCACGCCGTCACCTGGGGCGACGAAGTGGAACCCCCAGTCCCATCCCGTGTGGGTGTCCGGCCGGTTCACGGCGGTGGAGAGGGCGACTCCGTCGACGGCGACCCGCTCCAGTCGGTCGGGGCCGGTCGTGGAGTACAGGGACAGTACGGTGGTGCGCTCTCCCCCCGCGGTCAGGCGCACGCGCACCTCGCGCAGGTCGTCGTCGAGTTCGTGGGAGTCGATGACCTCGGCCCGGGGGATCGGCAGACCGACCACGGGCGCCGGACCGCTTCTATATCCCTCTGGCAGGTACAAGGCCGGAAAGGTGTCCTCGACGTCCTGCGGTTCCCCCACGACGTATTGGTCGAGCCAGGGCGAGCCCGCGGCGTTGGGGCTCAACCAGACCGCCCGTCCCGTGTCGTCGTCGTAGACGTAGTGCAGGTTGTACTGGGCGGGATGCTCTTCGTCCACACCGTCCACGACGAAGCCCACCGCGATCACGACCACCGCGGCCGTGGCCACCGCCCCCGTCACGACCTTCGACGGTCGTCTCCCGCGACACCGACCGAGTTGGGGCATCAGCGGAAGCAACGCCAGGACCAACACCACCAACACCACCGGGGCCAGGGCGAGTCCGACGGTGGGGAACAACAGGGCCACGACGGGCGGGAAGAGGACCATCGAGACCAGGGCTCCCGCGGCCAGGGCGAAGGACCGCGGGGGCGAGCCCTCCTCGGTCCGCGCCGCCAGGGCGAGCCCCGCCGCCCCGGCCATCGCCGGCCAGGTGAACAGGTATGCGGCCTCGGGCGCCGCCACCGTGAGGATCACGGTGAGCGCACAGAACCAGACCAGGGCCCCCGCCAACAGGGCCGGGTCCCCACGCCGCCGTCGAACCCGGCCCGCCCACACCCCACATGTCACGAGGGTGAGCAGGACCAGCCCCACCAGGACCGGGGCCGGCCGATAGGTGTCCCCGAACGGGAAGTTCTCGAAGTGCGGTCGCACGGCAACGCCCGACCACCACGCCATCACCCCCAGTCCTGCCGCCACCGCCAACGGAACCGTGTACCCGGCGGCGGTTCGCAGGACCTCCGCCAGGCTCAGCAGTCCTGCCCGGCGCGTGAACCACAGGGCGGCGACCGTGCCGACGACCGCGAAGGCGCCGAGTACGTACGCCAGGGCGAGCGGGTAGTGCACGAGGACACCGAACACGGTCAGGTACGTGATGTCCCCACCATCCTCCAGGGCCGGATCCCGTTCCGTCAGCGCGGCCGTGGTGGCCAGCGCCGTGTCCCCCATGTCCTGAAGACTGCGCGCGTCCAATGACCCCAGGTCGTCGAGAGGGGTGTCGTAGCGCGCGGATCCTCCGAGGATGACGAAGTTCATCCCCGTGTACCCGGCTTCCGAGAAGACCGTGAAGTCGGTGTTGTTGGGCAGTACACGGTAGACGCCGTCGGAGAAGGAACCGGCGAAGGGCGTGGATTCGGCCAGCGCGGGAACGAACGCCCCGGCCCGGTCCCCGGCCTCGAACATGAGCGCCGGCCCCTTCGTGCCGCGCGCCTCCATGTTGAGGACCACCGTCCGGTCCGGATCACCCGCGACCTCGGGGTCGAGGGTGAAGGCCCGGGCGCCCAACTGGCCCGATTCCTCGGCGTCGGTGAAGAGGAACTCCACGTCGTTGTACGGCGCGGGCCCCTCGGTGAGTGCTCGGGCGACTTCCAAGAGAATGGCCACGCCCATGCCATTGTCGGTGGCTCCCGGGCCGATGGGCACGGAATCATAGTGGGCGACCAGGAGGACCCGCCCCCCGTCTCCCGTGCCGGGGAGGACGGCGTGCACGTTGGCGACGTTGCCCACGACGTGTGGTGTGAACGTCAGGTCCCGCTCCACCGTCGCCGTCAGGACCTCGGGTTCCAGGCCCAGATCCTCCAACTCACCGGTCAGGTAGGCCCTGGTATCGGCGGCCGCCGGCGTTCCGGAGGGACGCGGGCGCTCAGCGATCCGCTCGATGTGTTCGCTCGCCCGATCCGCCGAGAACTCCTCGGAACTCGCGGTGGCCGGGAGCGGATCGGGTGGTAGTAGGGGGATCAGGCTGAGGAGACCGACCGCGAACACCGATGACAGCACCAGTGCCGGTCTCCATGGGAGGGGGTCCCGGGCGCTCACCCCTGTTCTCCGGGCGAGGGTGACAGCACGAGCCGGATCTCCGTGTTCCGGTAGCCCGCGGCCTCGAAGGCGGCGGCCATCGGCCTGTTGGCCAGGTCCGTGGCGGCCGAGATGTGCACCGCTTCGGCCTCCGTGACGAGGATGCGGGTCGTCTCCGCGAGCATGTCCCGGACGTGGCCGTTGCCCCGTTGTTCGGGCACGACCCCGATGTAGCCGATGGTCGGACCGTAGGGGTTGCGGGTGGGGACGATCAGCCCGACCAGCTCTCCCTCGGGGGTGTGCGCGAGACGCCACCACTCGCGCTTTCCCGGAAAGCCACGGTAGAGCTCCAAGTCCTCACGGGCCTGCCGCTCTGGACTCATGACGAGGAGTTCCTGCCGGGTGTCGAAGTCGAGACTGTCCACCGCCACCCTCCGGAAGACCTCGGCGAAGACCTCGTCGTCGGGTTCGGGGGTATAGACGAGCCTCCCCTCCGGATCGGCCACCTCGATGTCCGGGGTCCATTCGAAGCGCAGGCGCTCGTTCTCCATGTTCAACCCGGCCCGGGTCGCGGCCGCGTGACGCCATTCGAGGGCGCTCACCACGTCGGGACGCTCACGCCAGCCGACCGGAAGCTTGAGGTGGTAGTCGGGGAGATCCTGGGCTCCCGAGTCGCGGAAGGCCCGATGACCGGCATCCAGGAGTTCGGCCGCGAGCGCGACCGGGTCCTCCACGTCGTCGGCCGTGGAGAGGCAGTTGAGGGCGAGCGGGTACTTCCCGTCCGAGAACCCCCACCACAGGGCGCGGGCCAGCACTCGACCATCGCGTTCGGCGATCCAGGTCCACTCGGGACGGTAATGGGCGCCCTCCGCCTCCAACTCGTACTGGTCGCGGGTGACCTTGCTGATGGGTTCGGTGACCTCATAGGCGAAGGCGTGGGTCATCTCGTCATCGGTGACGGGACGGAATCGTGTACTCACTGGTGGACTCCTCGATCCTGTTCTGCTTGAAACCGCGGCCCCGTCCCGGACAAGAGCCGGTCCAGCACTTCGGCCAGCCGGTCGCTCTCGGGGGGCCGCATCATGCCGTAGTGGTCACCCGGTACGGTGCGGTGCGACACGCGCCCTCGAACGTGGGCGCCCCAGAGTGCCCTGGCCTCGGCACCGGGCACCCCGTCGGCCGCGGTGATGAGGTGGAGGTCGCCGTCGTAGGTGGGGGGCGAGCCGCCCGCGCCCGCGGTCATCAGGGCGAGGCCGATCCGCAGTCGCCGTAGCGCTCCCTCGCGCTCGCCCTCCTGAACGCATCCGGAGGCGACCAGGGCGTTCAGGGCCAGGCTCAGGCGCGTGTCCTCGTCATGTCCACGCAGCTCATCAGGGTCCAGACCCGGAGGATGCTTCTCCAGGGTCAGCGCGAAGCTGTCGGTGAGGTAGGCCAAGAGCGCGGACCCGTCGATGGTCGAATCCTCAGGAGGCAGGCTGTCGAGCAGGACCAACCCGTCCACCCGGATCCCCTCGGTGCGCAGGGCGCAGGCCAGGGCGTGCGCGAGGACCCCTCCGGCGGACCAGCCGACCAGATGACATGGGCCGGCACCGACGAGATCACGCACCGCGGCGACGTGGACGTCGACGATCTCCCGCAGGGAGTTCGCCACGGCGTCGCCCCGTTCTATCCCGGGTGCCTGAAGACCGTGGACCGCGGGCCCGGCCGCGAGCACGTCGACGAGCCGGAGGTAGGGCAGCACCGTGCCGTTGACCGCGTGGACGAAGATGATCGGTGTCCCGTCGGAGCCCTTCCTCATGGGGACGACGGTTCGCGTCGCCGACCTCCCGGGTTCGGGGCGACGGACCGAGGGCACCGTCCCGGAACGGCGGCGCTCCCTCAGTAGTCGTAGGAACTCCTCGCGTTGTCGGGGATCGAGTCTTTCCAGACGCCGCTCGATCTCTCCGTCTTCGACCATGATCGTCTCTTCTTCCCGATGCGCGTACGTCCACCATCGGCCGACGTTCCGCACAGTCTTTCGACGTGCGCGCCGCCACGGGAGTAGGGGAAAACCCCGATGCCGCACCTACCCTCCCCTGCGCGAGAATGCTCTTCCGGACGATGGACCACATCAGGCGCACTCACCCTCGGTATGGAGCGACACTATGAGCGACGCATCAGCGGAACCCGAATCCTGGGCCGTTCCTCCCAGGGTGTTGATCGCCGGTCTCGTGGGGGTTCTGGCCCGGGTCACCGGTGTCTCCGAGGTACGTGTCGACCTGCTCCCCGCCAAGGACGAGGTCGCGGACGAGCCATTGATCGTGCGAGTGCGCACCGATGACGATCCGACCTTCGGTGAACTCCTCGAACGGGCCGCGTTCCATACGGACGGGTTCTGGAAGAAGGCGGCGATCACGGAGAACGCGTACCCGATTCGGTTCGAGACGGACCTCGCGCCGGACGACGAACAGGATGGGGACGCACTGGCCCGGATCGAGCCACTGCCCGGACCGGACGACGGGTACGAATTCCTGGTCCGGTGTCGGCCGGGGAAACTCGGCGACGTGTGGGGCGATCGGCGTTCCGGCCGGCTCACCCGCTTCGTGGCGGCGGGTCTGGCAGCGCCGGGCACACGCTGGAGTGAGCTGCCGATCCTTTCCGCCGGCGAGTACAAGCGGTCCGTGTCCGGATGGAACGACACCGCCGTCGACTACTCGGACGTCACCGGTAAATGCCTGCACGAGTTGTTCGAGTATTGGGTCGCGAAGGCACCGAACACCCCCGCCGCCAGGTTCGGCGACGACGAACTGAGCTACGCGGAGCTGAACACGCGCGCCAACCGGTTGGCCTTCCACCTGCGTCGTCTGGGGGTGGGCCGTGAACACGTCGTCGGAATGCTGCTTCCGCGCGGCCTCGAACTACCCAGAACGATCATGGGAATCCTCAAGTCGGGCGGGGCGTACCTTCCCTTGGACCCGAACCATCCCGCCGAGAGAATCGCCGGGATCATCCGCGACAGCGCGTGTTCGGTGGTGGTGACCACCATGGCATTGGCGGAGTCGCTTCCGGACGAGGTGCTACCGCTGTGCGTGGACTCCCCCGCCGTCGAGCGAACCCTCCGTGCGGCGCCCGCTGACGACCCGAAGGTCGAGGTCACGCCGAAGAACCTGGCCTACGTGCTGTACACCTCGGGGTCCTCTGGTCTGCCCAAGGGGGTTCTGGTCCAGCATGACTCGGTGGTGAACATGGTGGAATGCAACCGCCGGTCCTATGGCGTCGGTCCGGGCGACAGGGTCCTGCAGTACTCCAACCCGTGCTTCGACGTGAGCGTGGTCGACTTCTTCGCCGGTCTGTGCAATGGCGCGACGCTGGTCCTGGCGCCGAGGAGTGTCCTGTTGGATCCTCAGGCACTCGTGGAGTTGATGCGTCTGGAGAAGGTGACCTTCCTGGAGATCACCACGGCGGTGGCCCGGCTGCTGGACGTCGATGACCTGCCCCACCTTCGCATGATCAACGTCGGAGGTGAGGCCCTCACCGGGGACGTGGTGTCCGCCTTGCAGAACGGATACCGAACCGTCTACAACAAGTACGGGCCCACGGAGACCACCGTGTTCACGGTCGCCTACCTGTGCGTCAACGGTTCGCAGGAGAGGCGGACGCCGATCGGGTCCCCGGTGGCCAATCACCGGGCGTACGTGATGGACGCCCATCACAACCCGATGCCGGTGGGCGTGCCCGGGGAGTTGATGATCGGCGGGGCCGGCGTCACCCGGGGTTACCTGGGCCACCCCGGTCTCACCGCCGAGCGGTTCGTCCCCGATCCGTGGTCACCGGACGGTGGTCGTCTCTACCGGACCGGTGACTGTGCGCGCTGGTCCCCCGAGGGGGAACTGGAGTTCCTGGGGCGCATGGATGACCAGATCAAGGTCAACGGGCTGCGCATCGAGCCGGGTGAGGTGGAGACGGCGCTGTCCTCCCACGAGGCGGTGAGGGCCGTCGTGGTGGACGTGGACACCGCCACGGGCGGTCAGTCCCTGGTCGCCTACATCCAGTACGCCGAGGGACGGGCGGCCATCGACCTGGGCGACGTGCGCCGCCACCTGGCCGACGTCTTGCCGTCGGCCCTCATCCCGTCCCGGCTGGTGACGGTGGAGGAAATGCCACTGAACCGGAACGGGAAGATCGACCGTCGACACCTGCTCCGCACCGACGGATCCTAGGTCCGCCCTCCCGGGCCACGGGCTCCGAGGGGCGGCCTCGGTCGGGCGGCGCGGAGGACCGCCGGATGCGGGACGTGCGTTCGCGGGACCCGTCCTCCCGACCCCCTGGTCACGGCCGAACATCCATCACCTCCCAACGCTCGCCGGTAGGGGGGGGTACGCGGGCCCGACGTTCGTCGAAACGACGCGGCACCCCTGCCGGTGCCGGCGCCGGGAGTGCGGTCGCCTTGTGCGGCGGCGGCGGGCTCTGAGAGATTGTCCAGCGTGCGAGTCGCGATGCTGGGTCCCTTCGAGGTGCGAGACGACCGGGGCCGACGCCTGTCCGTGGTGGGCGGACGTGCCACCTCACTACTCGCCCGACTGGCGTTGTCCCCCGGACGAACCGTCCCGGTGGACACTCTCCTCGACGACCTATGGGACGGGACTCCGCCCGACGGAGGCGTGCACACCCTGCGGCGTCTGGTCTCGCGAACCCGCCGCAGCCTGCACGAACATGGCCTGGAGATCGGCCCCGACGCGCATTCGGGCGGCTACCGTCTGGACCTGACCTCCGAGGAGGTCGACCTCCACGCGTTCACCGGGCTGTGCGCGGAGGGCACCCGCCTGCTCGAACACTCGCCTGAGCGGGCGGCGTCCGTCCTGGACCAGGCCCTGGGCCTGTGGCGCGGTACCGCCCTGGGCGGTGTGGACGCGGACTTCGCCCGCCAGAACGCCCTGCGGCTGGAGGAACTGCGGCTGAGCGCGGTCGAGGACCGTGCCGACGCCGCCCTCCGGTTGGGTGAGGCTCCCACCGTCCTGCCGGAGCTGCGCTCCCTGTGCGCCGACCACCCCCTCCGTGAACGCTGCCACGGCCTGCTGGTGAAGGCTCTGCACGCCACCGGCCGGGGCGGGGAGGCGCTCGTCGTCTACGAGGAGCTGCGCTCGGCCCTGTCCCGTGAACTGGGCACCGACCCCTCCGCCTGGCTGCGCGAACTGCACCAGGAGCTGCTGCGGGACCGCGCCTCCGTACGCCCCAGGGAATGGGTGAACCCCTACCTCACCCGGTTCTTCGGTCGGAGCGACGAGCTCTTCACCATAGGATCCGCCTTCGACAGAACCCGGCTGGTGACCCTGATCGGCCCGGGCGGGGTCGGTAAGACGCGGCTCGCCGCCGAGTACTGCTCCTCCCAGGGCTCGGAAACGCGTGTGCGCTTCGTGGAACTGGCCCCCCTGCGCGAGGACGACGGCCTGATCGAGACGCTCGCCGGCGTCCTGGGCGGCTCGGCGGCCGTTCCCCCCGGACCGGACCGGTTCACCCGGGTCGTCTCCGCGTTGTCGACGGCGCCCACGCTGCTGGTCCTGGACAACTGCGAACACCTGGTGGAAGGCGTGGCGAACCTGGCCGAAAGGCTGCTCTCCCACTGCCCGGACCTGCTCATGCTGACGACCAGCCGCGAGCCCCTCGCCGTCGGCGGAGAAGCCCTCGTTCGGGTGGAGGCCCTGGACACCGAGGGTTCGGAGGCCATGGAGATGTTCGCCGAGCTGGCCGCCCTGGCCCGGCCCGGCTTCACGGTGAACGAGGACAACGCCGAGGCGGTGTCCGAGATCTGTCATCGTCTGGACGGGCTACCGCTGGCCATCGAACTGGCCGCGGCCCGGATCCGCTCGATGACGGTCCACCAGATCTCCCGGCACCTGGACGAACGCTTCCAACTGCTCGCGGGTGCCCGCCGGGCCAACAACGCCCGACACCGCACCCTGCGCGCGGTGCTCGACTGGACCTGGGACCTGCTCACCGAGGAAGAACGCCTGGTGTCGCGCCGACTGTCGATCCTGCCCGGCGGCTCCACGGTCTCCGCCGCCGAGGCCGTGTGCGAGGGTCTCGCCCGCGCCGAGGTCCCCTACCTCCTGGCCTCCCTGGTCGACCGGTCCCTCGTCCAGGTCACGGAGTCACCCGGGTCCGGGGTGCGGCACCGTCTCATGGAGACACCCCGTGTGTACCTGGAGGAGCGCTTGCGCGAGAGCGGCGAGGAGCGGCGGACACGCGACGCGGCCGCGCGATACTTCACCGACCTGGCGGAGGACGCCTCCCGGCGGCTGATCGGCCCGGACCAGGGACAGGCGTTGGAGCTACTCGACGAGGAGCACGGCAATCTCGTGGAGAGCATGCGCCACCTGGTACGTCATGGGGAAACGGGGCCCGCGGCCAGGATCGCGCTGGCGCTGTGCTGGTACTGGGTGGTGCGCGGCCGCTACGAGGAGGCCGCCCGCCGACTGGACGAACTGTCCGACTCCGCGGACGAGCTCCCCTCCACCGCCCGAGCGGTGTTCCCCGCGGTGCGCGCCATCCTGCCCGTCCCCGGACCGGGCGTGCCCCCGCCCCGTGAGTCCGGCCTCGCGCTGACCCCCGAGGCCCTGGCGGAGTATCCCCCGCTCGCGATGATCGCCCCGAAGCACCGGCTCATGACCGGGGACCACGCGGGCGTACGCGCGGACGCCGAGGCGTCCCGCGACCACGCGCACCCCTGGGTGCGTGCGGCGGGTCTGGCCACCGCCGCCCTCGCCGCCGAGGGCGATGGGGACGCCGCCCTCGCCGAGCGGCTCACCGCTTCGGCGGCGGAGTCCTTCGGCGACCTGGGCGACCTGTGGACGACCGTGCAGCTCACCGCAGCGCTCGCCGGTTACCGGTCCGCGCGCGGAGAGAACGACGGGGCCGTCAGCGACCTGCGTCGGGCCCTCGTCCTGGAGCGTTCCTTGGGCTCCTTGGCCCCGCCCGTATCACTCCTGCTCCAACTCGGCGGGGAACTGGTGCGTGCGGAGCGGTTCGACGAGGCCGAGCGTGTGCTGCGCGGAGTGTGGGACGACCCCGAACCCGTCGCCATCGAACATCGGATCCTGTGCGTGCTCGGCCTGGTGGAGCCCGCCCTCGCCCGAGGACACCACGCGCACGCGCGTGAGTTGCTCGACCGGGCGCGGGAGTTGCTCGACGGCGCCCTGGTGGACGTCGACTACCTGCGGGCCGAGCTGCTGTGTCGGGAGGTCTCCCTCGCCCTTGCCGAGGACGACCCGCCCCGGGCCCGCGCGGCATGGGCGCGCGCGGGGGCGTTCGCGGACTCCCTCGCCGGCACCGAGGCCAGGGCGCGCGTGACCGAACTGGAGGCCCGGGTCCTGCTGGCCGAAGGCGATCCGGCCGGAGCGGCCGACGCCCTGGATCGGGCGTCGCGTGCGCGGGGGCGCCCCGATCTGGGCAACCCCTACGTGCGTCGCCTCACCGAGGAGCTGCGCGAGCGGCTGGGCGCCGACGGTGTCGACCGGTCTCCGGGAACGGGACCTCACCCCCTGATGTAGGCCAGAACCGCCCGCACCCGGCGGTTGCTCCCCTCCTCGGTGAGACCGAGCTTGGTGAATATCGAGCCGATGTGCTTGCCCACGGTGGGGGTGGACAGGTCGAGGAGGTCACGGATCCTGGCGTTGTCGTGCCCCTCGGCCATGAGGGCGAGCACCTGTTTCTCACGGGGGCTCAGACTCTCCAGAGGGTCGTTCCCGGACCGCGTCCTGAGCAGGTGGGCGATCACTTCGGGGTCGAGGGCCACCCCGCCCCCGGCCACGCGTCTGAGCGCGTCGGAGAACTCGGCGACCTCACCGATGCGGTCCTTGAGCAGGTAGCCGATACCGTGGCTGTCCGCGAGCAGTTCGCTCGCGTATCCGTCCTCCACGTGCGCGGAGAGGACGAGGATGGGGAAACCCGGGATCTCGGCGCGGATCCGCGCGGCTATGTCGAGGCCCTCCCTGCGGTGGTCGGGCGGCAGACGCACGTCCAAGACGGCGACGTCCGGCCGTAGCTCCTCGAACATCGAGTGGAACTCGGCGGCGTCTCCGGCCGCGCCGACCACTTCGAACCCCTCCACCTCCAGGAGCAGGACGAGCCCCTGACGGAGCAACACGTCGTCCTCGGCGATCAGAACGCGCACGGCAGCCTCACCTCGATGACAGTCGGCCCGCCGGGCGGGCTCGTGACGCGGGTTCGGCCGTCGAAGGCCGCCACCCGATGGCGTATCCCGGACAGTCCGCTGCCCAGGTGCTCGTCGGCCCCGCCCTCACCGTCGTCGTCGACCGTCACGGTGAGGGTCGACGCGTCCTCCGCGAGGCGGACCCGGGCCCGGGAGGCACCGGAGTGTTTGGCGACGTTGGTGAGGGACTCGGTGACGACGAAGTAGGCCGCGGCCTCGACGGCCGCCGGGAGCCGGGGCAGTTCCCCGACCTCCATTTCGCAGGGCACCCCCGACCGGGAGGCCAAGGAGGAGACCGCGGCGGCCAGACCCTGGTCGGCGAGGATCGGCGGGTAGATGCTGCGGACCACGGCGCGCAGGTCCCGAAGGGCCTCCTCCGAGGCGTCCTTCGCGCGGGTCATCAGCTCCCGCGCCCGCTCGGGGTCCTTGGCCATCACACGCTCGATCAACCCCAGGTGCATGCGGACGGCGACGAGCCGGTTCTGGGTGCCGTCGTGCAGGTCCCGCTCGATCCGGCGCAGCTCCATGCCGTGCGCCTCCAAGGCCTCCTGGCGGAGAAGGTTGGCTTCGGCCAACCGGTCACGAAGCCGGCCGGCGCCCGCCCGCAGGAGGACACACCCCGCCAGGTGCGCGTGAGCCGAGGCCGCCCGAGGCACGAAATACCGGTTGAGGGCGAGATATGCCAGCCCGACCAACGGGGTGGTGAGCGCCGCCCCCCATGAGTCGACGGGATAACCGCCGGGGCTCACCGCCATTTCCGTCGGCAGTGCCCACCACCAGAACAGACAGGTGAAGGAGACCAGGACACCGATTCCGAGAATGATGGCGATGACGGCGCACGACAACCCGAGGAGCGCGTTGACGCACATCCAGCGAATCGCGTTCCACAGGTCCGGGCAGTGGAGGTTTTCGGTTACCTCGTCCCGCTGATCCGGGCCTTGCAGAAACTCCCTGGCCAGGGCGAGGTCCCGAGCGGCCCCGCGCACCAGGGGGGCCGCGACCCACCGGCGCAGACGGACACCGACATACACGACCACCAGCGCATGGGCCCCGATCAGGGCGCTGATCAGGAGCCACGAGCGTAATGCGCCCGCTCCCGCGCGCAGGCAGTAGAGGGTGCTATCCCACGCACCCTTGCGCGCGCCCTCCCGCAGTTCGACCGCGTATGACAAAAGGAAACTCCCGGACCGATAATCGGGAAATCAATTTCAGGCCCATGATAACATTCCGGCGTTGATATTCAGAGAGGACGAGATGTTTCGAACAAAGAGAAAAGGACATGGTACCGACCCGGGGAACAGAACTGATCCCGGTGCAACCCCGGCTCTTCGCATGCTTGACGTGCACAGAACATACGACACGGGGGCCGGAAAGGTGAGCGCTCTTCGTGGTATTTCCGTAGAACTTGCGAAAGGAAGCTTCACTGCGGTAATGGGCCCCTCCGGCTCCGGGAAAAGCACCTTCCTGCACTGCGCCGCGGGCCTCGACCGGCCCACCGAGGGCGAGGTGCTGTTGGGAGGAACCAGCCTGGTGGGGATGTCGCAGAACGCCCTCAGCCGTCTGCGACGCGAGCGCGTGGGGTTCGTGTTCCAGGCCTACAACCTGCTCTCCGCGCTGAGCGTGCAGGACAACATCACGATGCCGCTGCGACTTTCCGGGACACCCGTGGACCAGGAGTGGGCCGACCAGGTGGTACGCCGGGTGGGCATCCACGATCGGCTCCACCACCGCCCCAACGAGCTCTCCGGCGGGCAACAGCAACGTGTGGCCCTCGCCAGGGCGCTCATCGGCCGCCCCGACCTGATCCTGGCGGACGAGCCGACCGGCGCCCTGGACTCCCACACCGGCACGCAGGTGCTGGAACTGCTGCGCTCCACCGTCGACTCCCTGGGCCAGACCGTCCTCATGGTGACCCATGACCCCGTCGCCGCGTCCTATGCCCGGACCGTGCTCTTCCTCGCGGACGGTCTCATCGCCGACTCCCTCCACTCCCCCACCCCCGAGAGCGTGGCCGAGCGCATGAGCGGCCTGGGGAGCCGGTGATGCTGGACATCGCGTGGAAGACCCTGCGTGCCCGCAAGGGCTCCTTCGTGGGAGCCTTCATCGCCCTTTTCTGTGGATCCGCCCTGCTCGTGGCCTCCGGTGTGCTGGTCGAGTCGGGTCTGCGCGCCTCGGTGTCCCCTCACCGCTACGCCGCGGCGGACGCGGTGGTCGGGGGTCAGGAGAGGGTGGCCCTTCCCGACACGGACCTCGCCTTCCTGCCCCGACTCACCGAGCCCGTGCGTCTGCCCTCGGACCTGGTCGAGACCCTCGGCGACGTGGACGGGGTGGCGGCGGCGATCGGCGACCACCACCTGACGCCGGCCGTGCGCTCCCCGCAGGACGGCGTGGACCCGATCCCTGTGACCGGACACGACTGGGCCACCGCACCATTGGGCCCCTTCGAGGTCACGGAGGGCACGGAGCCCGTGCGGACCGACGAGGTCGCCCTGGAGACCACGCTGGCCGCCGAGCTCGGGGTGGACGTCGGTGACCCGGTGGAGGTCGTGCACGAGGCCGAACCCCGCTCCTACCGTGTGAGCGGCCTGGTCACCCATGCCTCCGGTGATGGAGGACGACAGGGCACCCTGTTCCTTTCCTCCGAGGAGACCCGGCACCTGGCCACCGATCCCGAGGCCTACGACACGGTGGGCGTGCTCATGGAGCGGGGAGCCGACCCCGAAACGGTCGCCGCCGCCCTGGAGACGGCCGCCGATGACGTCGAAACGGTCGCCTACACCGGTGCCCTCACCCAGCAGGCGGAGTTCACCGACCTCGACCAGGCACGGGGGCTACTACTGCTCATCGCCACGTCCTTCGGTGGGTTGGCGGTGCTCATCGCGCTGTTCGTGGTCTCCGGCACGCTCGCTCTGTCGATCGACACCCGCAAACGCGAGTTCGCCGCCCTACGGGCCATAGGCGCCACTCCGACGCAGGTGCTGCGCATGGTGGGCGCGGAGGTCCTGCTGCTGTCCCTGGTCGCCGGTGTCCTGGGCTGCCTGCCCGGGTTCCTGATCGCGGAGACGATGCGCGAAGCGTTCGTGTCCCTCGGTGTGCTCCCGGCCGACCTGCCCCTGGTCCTGGGACCGCTCCCCGCCGTCGGCGCCGTCCTCGCGACCGTCCTGACCGCTCTGGTGGGCGGTATGGTCGCCGCCGCGCGGCCGGCCACGGCCGACCCCGTGGAGGCCCTGCGCGAATCGTCCGCCGCTCGGCGCGCGCCCGGTCGCTGGAGGATCACCGCCGGGCTGGTGTGCCTGGTGTTGGGAGCCGGCGCGGCGATGGCCCCCGTCGCACTGCGCAACGACGCCGGCGCGGCCGGGACGGGGAGCGCGACCCTGCTGCTGGTGATCGGTGTGGCGTTCAGCGGACCGTTCCTCCTCGTGCCCCTGGTGTCCCTGATCACTCGGCCACTGCGCGCGATGGGGGCCAGTGGTTTCCTGGCGGCAGAGAACAGCGCCGCGGAGACGGGACGGCTCTCCACGGTCCTGACCCCCCTGGTCCTGGCGATCGGGGTCACGGTGTCCATGGTGTACACGCAGACGGTGCTCTCGGCCGCGGTGACCGAACAGACCGAGGCCGGGGTGACGGCCGACGCCCTGGTGGTCGAACAGGGGTCGGGAGGAATGGGGGCAGGGGTCCTGGCGGAACTGGACGCCCTGCCCGAGACCGGTACCGTCGCGCCGTTGCACGAGACAGGGGTGTTCGTGCCCTATTCGGTGTTCGGCGACCCCGACGTGGCCACCTTCACCGCGTTGGGGGTCGCCCCCGGGTCGGTCGCGGACACGCTGGACCCGGGCGTCACGGAGGGGAGCCTGGACGACCTCACCACCGAAGCGGTGGCGCTGGAGACGTCGGGCGCCGCGCTGCTCGGGGCGTCCGTGGGCGATGAGGTGGAGGTGGTGCTGGGCGACGGGCGGGAACGAACCCTGCGTCTGGTCGCCACTTACGAACGCGGCCTGGGGCTGGCGGGGATGCTGCTGCCCCAAGAGGTCCTGGAGGGGCACACGGGTCCTCCCTCCCGTGCCTTGGTGAACGCCGCCGAGGGAACCTCGGACGATGAGTTGTCGGTGGCGCTGGCCGGTTTCGCCGAGGAGCACCCCACCCTGGACACGTCGGACCGGCGGGGATTCGCGGACGGGGCCAGGGCGGAGGCGGACCTGAGCGCCTGGGTGAACCTGGTCGGGCTGGGCGTGATCCTGGCCTACATCGCGATCGCGGTGGTGAACAGCCTGGTGATGTCCACCGCGGCCCGCTCACGCGAGTTCGCGCTCCTGATGCTGGTCGGGGCCACCCGCGGCCAGGTCCTCCGCGCCATGCGCGGCGAGGCCGCGGTGGCGGCCGTTCTGGCCACCCTGATCGGCACGGTGACGGCGTTCGTTCCACTGACCGTACTGAGCATGGCCTTCCTCGGTACCCCGGTCCCGCCGGGTTCGCCGCTCGTCTACGTCGGTGTGGTGGGCGGGGCCTGCGCACTGGGTGTCCTCTCGGTCATGCTGCCGGTCCGGCTCGCCCTGCGGACACCACCGGTGGAGACCGTCAACGTGCGCGAATAGCCGTGGCGGGGGCCGTGCCTCCCGCTCCCGCCACGCCCACGGACACCGGTGTCCGCGCGATGTCCGCGCGATGTCCGCTCGGCTTGGAACGGTGGTCTCCAAGAACGAGGAGGCAAGCCATGACCACCTGTATCCGGGCCACCGGCCTGGTCAAGCGCTTCGGTGACACCACCGCCCTGGACGGAGTGGACCTGGAGGTCCCCACCGGGTCGATCCTGGGTGTCCTGGGCCCCAACGGCGCGGGCAAGACCACCATGGTCCGCATCCTGGCGACGCTGCTCAGACCGGACGCGGGAACCGTGACCATCGCCGGATACGACGCCCTGCACGACCCGGTGGCCGTACGCGGGATCATCGGCCTGACCGGTCAGTACGCCTCGGTGGACGAGGAACTGACCGGACGGGAGAACCTGGAGCTCATCGGACAGCTCCTGCGTCTGTCGACCCGGGAGTACCGCTCGCGTGCCGTCGAGTTGGTGGAGCGGTTCGACCTCACCGACGCCGGGGACCGACCGGTGCGCACCTACTCCGGGGGGATGCGGCGCCGTATCGACCTCGCCGCGAGTCTGGTGGGCCGCCCCCAGGTCCTCTACCTGGACGAGCCCACCACGGGGTTGGACCCCCGCAGCCGCAACGGGCTGTGGCGGACCGTCCGGGAACTGGCCGAGGACGGGACCACGATCCTGCTCACCACCCAGTACCTGGAGGAGGCCGACGAACTGGCCGACCGGGTCACCGTGATCGACCACGGCCGTGTGGTGGCCGAGGGCGAACCCCAGGAGCTCAAACGTCGGACCGGTTCCCAGACCCTGCACGTGCGCACCGTCGACCAGGCCGACACCGAGCGCGTGGTCGGCCTGCTGACCGAGCTCCTCGGGTTCGCGCCCTCCGTCCACGAGGACAACACGACGATCACCGCGCCCGCCGACGACACCGTCCTGTTGGCGGCCCTGGTCCGACGATTGGACCAAGAGGCGATCGCCACCGACGAGCTGGGAACACGACTGCCCAGCATGGACGACGCCTTCCTGTCCCTGACCGGTCGCAGCACCCACGCCCACGCCGAGGAGAGCACCGTATGACCGCCACCATCGCGCCCCGGACCACCGTCGTCCGAACCCGACCGGAGCGGATCGGCCTGTTACTCGGTCTCACCCACGGCCTCACTCTCGCCAAACGCAACCTGCGCTACGTGGTGCGAACGCCGGCCACCCTCATCGACACGGTCATCCAACCGGTGCTGTTCCTGCTGGTGTTCGTGTTCCTGTTCGGCGGAGCCATCTCGGGCACCTGGCAGGAGTACCTCCAAACCCTGGTGCCGGGCCTGATGGTGCAGATCACCATGTACGCGAGCATCGGTACGGGCATGGCCTTGAGCACGGACATCTCCAAGGGGGTCTTCGACCGTTTCCGCAGCCTGCCCATCGCGCGCTCGGCTCCGCTGGTCGGCGCGGTCCTGGGCGACGTCATCCGCTACGTGGTGGCCACCGCCGTGCTCCTCGCCCTGGCCTTCGCGCTGGGCTTTCGTGTGCAGACCGACCCCCTGTCCGCCCTCTTCGCGTTCGTGCTGGTCGTGGTGTTCGGGTTGACGTTGTGCTGGTTGTCGGTGCTGGTGGGGATGGTGGCGGCCAGCCCACAGGCCGTCCCGGGGATCGCGATGGCGGTCGTCCTGCCACTGACCTTCGGCAGCAACATCTTCGCCGACCCGGAGACGATGCCCCACTGGCTGGAGCTGTGGGTCGGCGTCAACCCGGTGACCTACTTCGTCGACACCGTGCGTGGGCTGATGGTCGGTGGTCCCGTGGCGCGGCCGCTGCTGGTGAGTCTGTTCGCGGTGGTCGTCGGGCACGCGGTGCTCCTGCCCCTGGCGCTCCGCGCCTATCTGCGAAGAGTCCGGTGACGTGGCTCCGACGTGTACCGGATGAACGGCCGAGTGGATGAAAGGTGTGACGGTATGTCGAGAATCCTGCTGGACGGACGCGGCACCGCCCGCGTCCGGGTCCGGGCCGAACTTCCAGTGTTGGCCGAGGCCGCCCAGGCCCTCGTGCCCCTCCTGGGGTCCACGCCTCCTCGGGGCGGGGCGGAGTGGGTGCGCCTGACCCGCTCCCACCTGGCCCACGCCCGCCTGACCCACGGTGCGTTGGCGGAGGCCCGCGCCCTGGTCGTGTCGGACCTGCCGAGCGCCACCGCGTGCGCCGAGACCTCCCCCACCGGTCTGCGACGGGTGCTGCGCACCCTGGAGACGGTGTCCGAAGCCGCGGTCGAGCCCTACCGGAGACAGATCGAGGCCCGAGGGCACCGGGCCGCCCGGCTCCTCGGCGACCGCATCGTCTCGCACGGCGTGGCCGTCGCGCTGGGTTCGCTGGGCTCCCGGTGCCGTTGGGAGGACGGCGGGCTGTTCGTGGACGACGGCATCGAACGCGAGTTCGTGGCGCGCGAGGACGGGCTCCTGCTGATGCCCTCGGTGTTCGTGGGTCCCGAACCGCGCGTGGCGCGATGGAGCGGTACCGAGGGTCCGCGCACCGTCGTCCTGTTTCCGGCACTCGGTCCGGGCGACTCCCTGGACTCGCTCCTGGAGCGGGGCCGCTCACGGGAGAGTCTGGAACGACTCATCGGGCGGACCCGGACCGCGGTCCTGGCCGCGTTGGTCGTGCCCGCCTCGACCGGTCGACTGGCCAAGGATCTGTACGTGTCGCCCACCTCCATCAGCGAGCACACGGCAGCGCTGCGTCGTGCCGGCCTGATCACGACCACCCGTGAGGGCAACCGTGCCCGTCACCTGGTCACCGCCTTCGGTCTGGCCCTACTGGAACACGCCGAGGCCCGGGAACGCTCCGTCGCGCTGGTGGAGTCGGCCTGAGTGGACGCCGACCCCGCCGGCGGTGAGGAACGGGGGTGACCGCCGATGCGGTCACCCCCGTTCGTGCGCGTTCCCGGCCCTCGGGCCGGCCGGATCAGCCCTCCAGGGCGGCCACGAGGCCGGCCGGGCGCATGTCGGTCCAGTTCTCCTCGACGTACTCCAGCGCGCTTGCTCGGGAGGTCGCCTCCAGGGCGATGTCCCATCCCTCGGGAATCTCCGCGAAGGAGGGCCACAGGGAGTGCTGGCCCTCGGCGTTGACCAGGACGAGGTACTGGGCGTCGTCGTTCTCGAACGGGTTGCTCATGGTGGGGTTCTTCCTCTCGTGGTGTTACCGGTCGTGGTGGTCGTGGTGTCCGCGTTCAACGCCGAAGGCGCGCGGTCCTCACTCGGTGCGGGTACGGGACGCCGCCGGTCGGGTGCGGCGCCGGGGCGCGGCCCGCAGTAGTTCGCCCAGGGCGTCGACGAACGCCTCCGCCAGGCGCTCGATGGTCGAACGCCGGTGTCGGTTGGTGGAGTAGGTCCAGGAGAACTCCATCCGACCCCCCGTGACCGCGCCGGTCACGTCGAGCAGGTTGGTGCGCTCCTCGTCCGGGGCGTGGTCGCACGCGGGCAGGGGCAGCGCGCGCCGGACCAGGCCCTCCTCCCCGGCGTCGCCGAACCGTCCCAGATAGTTGAAGGAGACGGGGACCTCGGGCTTCGAGCGCAAAGGCTCGGTCTCGGGCCCGTCGGCCAGGTGGCTCAGCGCGCCGAACCCGATACCGGCCGGGGCCGAGCGGTTGCCGCGTTTGACCGCGGCGACGGTCTCGGCCCAGCCTCCCTCCTCCGGGATGTCCAGCAGGGCGGGATGGATGGTGGTGAACCAGCCGACCGTTCGGGACAGGTCGACGTCCTCGAACAGGTCCTCGCGACCGTGCCCCTCCTTCTCGACGAGGATCCGGTGGGATCCGGTCCAGTCGGACAGGACCCGACCCAGCGCCGCCAACAGGACGTCGTCGATCCTGCTTCGGAAGGCACCGGGCCCCCAGGACAGGAGGGCCTCCGCGTCCTCTGGCGGAACGGCCACGGTGACCACGTCCTGGGAGGCCACGTCGTTGGCGCCCTCGGTGTGGTCCAGGGGCGGGTCCGGAACGTTCTCCACCATGTCCAGCCATGCGGGGAGATCGGCGTCGAACCCGCCCTCGCGCGTGTGGTCGGCCAACCGGCGCGCCCATTCGGGGAAGGTCGAGGTGCGCTCCCCCAGGTCCACCGGACGTGCCTTCGCCAGCTGGTCGTACGCGGTGGCCAGGTCCTCCAGGATCACCCGCCAGGAAACCCCGTCCACCACCAGGTGGTGCGCGGACAGCAGGATCCTGTGCCGGTCTCGCTCCCCGGTGTCCACGACCACGGCCTCGAACAGCGGACCTTCCGACATCCGGGAGGCGGGTCTCTCCCTCAGGGCCTCGGCGTGGACGGCCCGGTCGGTCTCCTCCTCGGTCATGGCCGAGGCGTCCAGGGCCCGCACCGCCAGGTCGTGGGCGTCCGCGTCCAGGTGCTGACGCCAGGCGCCGTCCACGCGCTCCGCCCGCAGGCGCAGCATGTCGTGTCGGGCCAGGACCCGCCTGGCCGCGTCGACCACCAGGGTGGTGTCGGTCCCCGGTGCCAGCTCGAAGTGCAAGGACATGTCGAAGTGCTCGGGGTGGCGGGGGTGGGTGTCCAGGAACCAGCGCTGGACGGGGGTCGGGGGCACCTCGCCGGTCAGCGGAGTGGTCTCGGCCCGACCTCGGGAGGGCTCCTTCGTCTGGCGCTCGTCGAGGGCCTCCCCCAGCGCGCCGAGGGTCTGGTGGAGGAAGACGTCCTTGGACGTGACCTCGCGTCCGGCCGCGCGCACCCGCGACACCATCTGGATGCTGAGGATGGAGTCACCGCCCAGTTCGAAGAAGTTGTCGTTGGCCCCCACCTTCTCCACTCCCAACAGGTCGCCCCAGACCTGGACCAGCAGCTCTTCGGTGGGGGTCCGGGGTGGCACGTAGCCGACCGTGACGAAGGCTCCGTCGTCCGGCTCCGGAAGCGCGTTCCGATCGGTCTTGCCGTTGGCGTTGAGCGGCAGGGCCTCCAGTACGACCACGGCGGTCGGGACCATGTAGTCGGGCAGGTGGCGGGCCGTCCCCTCCCGTACCTCGACGGCGCCGATCGGCTCCGTTTCCGGGTCGGGCACGACGTAGGCGACCAGTCGCCGGAGACCGGGCCGGTCCTCACGTGCGACGACGGTCGCGGCCCGCACCCCTGGAAGGGCGGAGACCACGGACTCGACCTCGCCGAGTTCGATCCGAAACCCTCGGATCTTCACCTGGTCGTCGTTACGGCCCAGGAACTCCAACTCGTGGTCGGCGGTCCAGCGCACGATGTCGCCGGTCCGGTAGACACGACCCCCCGAACCGAAGGGGTCGGCGACGAACCGCTCGGCGGTGGCCCCCGGTGCCCCGTCGTATCCCGAGGCCAGGGAGTCACCCGACAGGTACAGCTCGCCGTACACCCCGGGCGGCACGGGACGCAGCCAGGGGTCCAGGACGCGGGCACGCGTTCCGGCGACCGGACGCCCGATGCGTGGGCGCTCACCCTCCCGCACGCGCCAGACGGTGCTGTTCACGGTGTTCTCGGTGGGGCCATAGAAGTTGTGGACCGCGCGCACCCCTGCCAAGGCCAGTCGCTCGTACAGCACGGTGTCCAAGGCCTCGGCGCCCACGCTCAGAACGCTCATGGGGTGACGTCCCCCGTCCAGGAGGCCGACGGCGACCAGCTGGTTCAGGTAGGAAGGGGTGGTGTCGAGGTAGTCCACACCGTGCCGGTCCAGGTAGGCGCACAGGGCCTCGGCGTCGACCCGCGTCTCCTCGTCCACGACGTGCAGGTGGTGTCCGTCGAGCAGCCAGACGAAGGGGTCCCATGAGGCATCGAACGTCCAGGCCGCCAGGTGGGCCGCGGTGAGGGTGCCACTGGTGGTGTCGCCGGTGTCCAGGACGGCGGTCCGGTAGGCGTGGACGGCGGCGAGCACGTTGGCGTGGCTCACGACCACACCCTTGGGTGTACCGGTGGAGCCGGACGTGTACATCACGTACGCGGGATGGGATCCGTGCAGGGCACGGACCCGATGGTCGTCGGTGAAGGGCACGGGGTGGTCGCCCCGGGGCAGGTCGTCGGTGACCAGGAGCGGCACCGCGCCGTCCACCAGGGCGCGCGCCTCCTCCTCGGCCCCGCGGGCCGTGAGCGCGTACACCACGCCGGCTCCGGAGACGACGGAGCGCGCCCGCGTGGCCGGGGCCTTGGGGTCCACCGGAACGTAGGCCGCACCCGCACGGAGTACGGCGAAGAGGACGGCCACGGCCTCGGCGGTACGGGGCAGCAACGTGGCGACCCTGTCGCCGGGGCCGATGCCCAGCCCGGCCAGATGGTGGGCCAGGACGTCGACGCGTTCGTCGAGTTCATGGAAGGTGAGGGTGGTGGACCCCGCGGTGAGGGCCGCCGCCTCGGGCCGCCTGCGCGCGAGACGGGTCAGGGCGTCGAGGGCGTGGGAGTCCCCGGCCTGTTCCACCCGTTCCGGGGAGGAGGCGTCACATCCGACGGAGAGCAGATCCGCCCGTTCCCCGGGCGGCAACATGCCCACCTCGCGCAGCGGGGCCCCTGGCGCCCGGGCGATCCCGTCCAACAGGACGCACAGGTGGGTGGCGATCCGTTCCATGGTGGCCGGGTCGAACAGGTCGGTGTCGTACTCGATCGAGCCGAGCAGACGGCCCTCGGACTCATGGAAGTCCACGCTGAGGTCGAACAGGGAGTGCTGTCGGCGCAGCGGGTGATCGGTCGCCTCCAAGTCACCGATGTTCCACTCCTGGGCGGGGGCGTTCTGGAGCGCCACGACCGCCTGGACCAGAGTGGGCCGGGAAGGGTCGCGCTCGGGCTCCACGGCGTCCACGACGGCGTCGAAGGGGACTCCGCCGTGCTCGAACGCGGTGAGCAGGGTCTCGCGCACGTCGGCCAGCAACTCGGATCCGGTCAGTGACTCGTCCACCCGGGTGCGCAGCGCGATCGTGTTCACGAAGAACCCGACCACGTCCTCCAGTTCGGTGTGCTCTCGGCCGGAGACGACCGTGCCGACGGTGACGTCCCCCTGACCGGTGTAGCGGGACAGCAGGACCTGAACGGCCCCGGACAGCACCATGAACAAGGTCAGGCCGCCGGTCACCTCCAGCTCACGAACCGCCGCGAGCGTGCCCGGATCCACCTCGAACCGGTGAGTCGCTCCATGGCCACGGCGGACGAGGGGGCGGGGGTGGTCCGTGGGCAGGTCCAGGGGCTCCACATCGGCCAGCGTGGTGCGCCAGTACTCAAGTTCGGCCCCGAACGCCTCGGACTCCATGTGGGCGTCCTGCCAGGCTGCGAAGTCCGCGTACTGGAGGCGGGCGTTCGGGAGTCCGGCGCGTACGGCCAGGTCGGCCGGGTCCACCAGGGTGGCGTCGAAGGCACCGCCGGGGTCGTCGACCCCGGCGGCGCGGGATTCCCGGACCGCCGCGTCGTAGAGGGCGCCGAGTTCCTTGGTGAGGACGGACAGCGACCAGGCGTCCACGACGATGTGGTGGACACCCAGGGCCAGCACGTGGTCCTCGGGTCCGAGGGTGATCAGCGACCAGCGCAGCAGCGGGCCCCTGGCGAGGTCGAACGGTCGTTGGACGAACTCCTCCAGGAAGGGGTCCAGCGAGCTCTGTCCGTCTCGTGCGGTGAGGTCGACCGTGGTCAGGTCCACTCGTGCGGAACCGGGGTCGTCGGCCGGGTGGACCACCTGGACGGGACGACCGTCGTGCTCCTCGAAGGTCGTGCGCAGGGACTCGTGCCGGTGGACGAGGGTGGCCAGGGCCGCCGCGAGCGCCCGGTCGTCCAGGGAACCGCGCAACCGTAGCGCGAACCCCGAGTTGTACTCGGAGCCACCCGGCTCGTAACGGTCCAGGAACCACAGTCGGCGTTGGGCCGCCGACAACGGCAGCGCGGCGTCCCGGGCGACCGGGACCAACGCGGGCGTGTCCTCCGCACCCCCGGCCGCCAGCATCGGGGCGAGTTCGGCGATGGTCGGGTGCTCGAAGACGGCTCGAACCGGCAGACGGGTGCCGAAGGCGTCGGCCGCGCGGGCGACCATGCGTACGGCGGTGACCGAGTCACCGCCGACCCGGAAGAAACCGTCGTGAACGCCCACCCGCTCCAGGCCGAGCAGATCGGTCCATAGGTCGGCCAGACGACGCTCGGCCTCCGTGGTGGGCTCGGTGTGGGCGGTGAGGTCCTGCGCGGCCCAGTCCACGGCGGGGAGTGCCCGACGATCGATCTTGCCGTTGGGGGTCAAAGGCACGCGCTCCAGCACGACGATGGCGGCGGGCACCATGTGAGCGGGCAGCGCCTCGGCGGCCAGAGCGGACAGATCGGCGGGCGCGGGGTCCGTGCCGTCCTCGGGGACGACGTAGGCGACGAGCCGGGTGCCCGTGCTCCCGCCGGTGGCGACCACGACCGCCTGTCCGACCCCCGTCAGCGCGGTCAAGGACGCCTCGACCTCGGCCGGCTCGACGCGGTGTCCGCGTACCTTGACCTGGTCGTCCACCCGTCCCAGGAACTCCAGGGAACCGTCGTGGCGACGACGGACCAGGTCGCCCGAACGGTACATGCGAGCGCCCGAAGGCCCGGAGGGATCGGCCACGAAGCGGGTGGCGGTCAGGCCGGGCCTGTTCAGGTAGCCGTGCGCGAGACCGTCGCCACCGATGTACAGCTCCCCCGGGACGCCCTCGCGCACCGGACGCAGCCAACGGTCGAGGATCTGGACACGGGTGCCGGCCACGGGTTCCCCGAGGGGCAGGGGACCGGTTCCGGACAGCGGCGTGCTCATGGTGGTGCAGACGGTGGATTCGGTGGGTCCGTAGGCGTTGTACATCCGGCGCCCGCGAGAGAAGGGCGCGACCAGCTCCGGCGGGCACGCCTCACCGGCGACGAGCAGGTGCTCGACCGGGCCGAGGTCCTCGGGGGACAGCGCGGGCAGCAGGGCCGGAGGCAGGGTGACGTGCGTGATGCCGTGGGTCCGCAATGCTTCGGGCAGACCCTCACCGAGCAGCCGTTCACGGGGCAGCAGCACGGAGACGGCGCCGTTGAGCAGGGCCACCAGGAGTTCGGCGACGGCGGCGTCGAAGCTCGGCGAGGCGAACTGCAGCATCCGGTCACCCGAGGTCACGTCCATGCGCTCGCCCTGGGTGGCGACCAGTGCCGCGATGCCCCGGTGCGGAACGAGGACCCCCTTGGGCCGGCCGGTGGATCCGGAGGTGTAGATGAGGTAGGCGGGGTCCTCGACGCCGAGGTCCTCACGCAGTGGTTCGCCCGCCCAAGTCGGCGAGGGACGCAGGACACGGACACCGTCCGGGAGACGTTCGGCGAACCCAGGGGTGGTCAGCACGGCGGCGGGGCGCGCGTCCTCGATCATGTGGGCCAGGCGCGCCGGTGGATAGTCCGGATCGAGCGGCATGTGGACCGCACCCGCGTAGACGACGGCGAGCAGCAGGAGGGCGTGGTCGGTGCCACGTTCGAGGCAGACCCCGACCCGATCACCGCGCCGCACGCCCTCGGAACGCAGGTACCCGGCGATCCGGGCGGCGCGATCGTCCAGTTCGGCGAAGGTCCAGGCGTTCCCGGCCCCTGTCACCGCGAGGGCGTCGGGCTGCAGCGCCACCCGTTCGGCCATGAGTTCGACGATCGTGCGCGGCCGGGGCCCCACCGGACCGGAGCACGCTCCGGGTCCGTCCAGGTCCACTGCTCGCAGGGGGCGATCGTCCTCGGCGTCCTCCAGGATCCGGACGAGGTCGCCCACGAAACGGGCCACCGACTCGGCGTCGAGGATGTCGGTGTTGAACTCGGCCGATCCCGCGAGCGCGTCCTTCTCGGCCCGGAACTCCAAGGTGAGGTCGAATACGGCGTGTTCTCGACGGACGGGGAAGGGCCGAACGTCCAGGGAGCCCAGTGACGCCGCGCCCCCACCGTCCGCGTTCTGGAACACGACGGCGGCCTGCACCAGCGGAGGCACGGAGGGATCACGGTCGTCGAGCACGGTGTCGACGACCGCTTCGAAGGGGACCTCGGCGTGGTCGAAGTCGGCCAGGACTCCGTCACGCGTGCGGAGCAGGTTCTCACCGAACGAGACCTCCTCGTCCACTCGTCCGCGCAGGGCGAGGGTGTTGACGAAGAACCCGTTGAGACCGTGCAGGCGACTGTTCTCCCGACCCGCGGTGACGGTGCCCAGGACGACGTCGTCCTCACCGGTCCAGCGCGCCATGGCCACCCGCGCGGCGGTGGTCAGCACCATGTAGAGGTTGGTGTTGTGGTCGCGTGCGACGCGTTCCAGGAGGTGGAGCGTCTCGGCGGGCAGCCGGAAGCGGTGACTGTCGCCGCGCATGCCGCGTACCGGGGGCCGGGGGCGGTCCAGGGGCACTCTGAGGGGTTCGACTCCGGCCAGACGGTCGCGCCAGTGGCCCAGCGAGGCCTCGTAGCGTTCGCCGCTGAGACGGTCGCGCTGCCAGGCGGCGTAGTCCACGTACTGGAACGGGAGCGGATCCAGTGTCGCCGCCGATTCGGCCGCTCCCCTCCCGGGCGAGCGCAGGGCCTCGGTGTAGAGACGGTCGAGCTCTCCTTGGAGGACACCGAGGGACCAACCGTCGGTGACGATGTGGTGGAGGACGACGAGTAGGACGTGCCGTGTGTCGTGGACGCGGAACAGGTGAGCGCGGATCAGTGGCCCCCGTTCCAGGTCGAAGGGCTCCGCGTAGTGGAGGGCGATGAGTTCGGCCGCCTCCTCCTCTCCCCCCGATGCGTCGGCCACGTGCAGGGGGAGTTCGGAGGGCTCTCCCACGATCTGACGACCCTCGCCGTCGATCTCCTGGAAGGTGGTGCGCAGTGACTCGTGCCGGTGACGCAGGGCGGTCAGGGAACGTTCCAACGCGGGAACGTCCAGCGGGCCGTCAAGGTCCAGGGCGAACCCCGAGTTGTAGTCGACCCGACCGGGTTCGATGCGGTCCAGGATCCACAGCCGCTGTTGGGCGAAGGAAAGGGGGGCCGGCACGGACCGGTCCACCGTCGGGAAGTCCCCGGTCCGTTTCCTGCGCTCGCGAAGGCGGCGCAGCATCTCCTCGCGAAGGGGATCCTGGTTCGGTCCCCGGCCGGCGGTGTCGCCGGGGCGCTGTCCCCGGTCGTTGGCGTGGTTCATCGTGTGGTCCTCGAAGATCCGTGGAGCTGGTGGCTTTCGGTGGTGCCCACAGGGTCAGTCGACCATCTGGCTCATGAGAAGGTCCTCGACGGCCTGGGCGTAGCTCTGGAGGGTGGGGTGGTCGAACAGGGTTCTCGTGGGGACCTGGACGTCGAGCATGTCCCCGAGTTCACCGACGACCTGGATGCTGCGCACCGAGTCACCGCCGATGTCGAAGAAGTCGTCCTCGCGTCCGACCCGATCGAGTTTGAGGGCGTTGGCCCAGACCTCGGCGACGATCTCTTCCGTGAGGGTCATCGGAGGGGTGAAGCGCGCTTCGGAGGGTTCGGTGTGTTCGGGAGCGGGCAGGACTCGGCGGTCCACCTTGCCGTTGGTGTTGAGCGGCAGTTCGGACAGGACGGTGAGGACGGAGGGGACCGAGTAGGCCGGTAGGGCGTGGCGGAGCGCTTCGGTCACCACCTCCGTGTCCAACCGTCCGGGACCGGTCTCGGTCAGGTACCCGACCAGGACCTTGGCCCCGGACGGTGCGGTGACCACGGAGGCCACCGCCTGTGCCACGCCCGGCACTCGGGTCAGGGCGTTCTCGACCTCGCCGAGCTCGATGCGAAAACCACGCAGCTTGATCTGACCGTCGGCGCGCCCCACGAACTCGATCTGTCCCCCGGTGGTCCAACGCACCAGGTCACCGGTGCGGTAGAGGCGACCGCCCGAACCGAAGGGGTCGGCGACGAAGCGTTCGGAGGTCAGTCCGGGACGTCCGTCATAGCCGCGTGCCACGCCCTCTCCCGCGATGTACAGCTCACCGACCGCACCGACCGGAACCGGACGCAGGGCGGTGTCCAGGACGTGGGTCCGGGTGCCGTCCATCGGACGGCCGATCGGGCAGTGCCCGGAACCCGCCCACTCGGCGCCGATCGGCACGCAGGTGGCGAACGTGGTGGTCTCGGTGGGGCCGTACACGTGGACGACCTCGGTTTCCGGGCAGACTTCCAGGACCCTGGAGAAGGAGGCGGGATCGGCCTTCTCGCCCCCGGTCCACACCTGACGCAGCCCCGCGAAGCACCCGGGATCCTGCCGGGCGAAGAGGTTGAACAGGGCCGTGGTGAGGAACACCGACCGGACCCCGTGGTCGGCGCGGGCCGCGCGGACCGCCTCGGCGGTGACCCCGCCCTCGGGCGCGACGACGACGGTGCCCCCGTGCAGCAACGGCACCCAGACCTCGTAGGTGGCGGCGTCGAAGGCGTGCGGCGAGTGGAAGAGCACCCGTTCGTGCGCGCCGGGCCATCTACTGTCCGCCGCCAGGGCCACGATGTTGCGGTGGTCCACGACCACGCCCTTGGGCACCCCGGTGGAGCCGGAGGTGAACATGACGTAGGCGGACGAGCGGGAGACCGGCCGCACGGGGACGGCCCGCGCTCCCCGCCCCGCGGGGGCGGTGGGCGACCCGGGCACCGACGGCGGAACGGTCACGGCGGCGAAACCATCGGGACCGTAGCGGTGGACGGTGACGTCGACGATCCCGGTGTAGAGGTCGAGCATCCCGGGATCGACCAGGGCCGCGCGCACCCCGCTGTCGGCGGCGAGCTCGACCACCCGAGCGGCGGGGACCGTGTCGTGCAGGGGCACGTAGGCGGCGCCCGCCTTGAGCACGGCCAGCATGGCGACGACGACCCTCGGGCTCCGGGGCAACGACAGGAACACCCGGGACTCGTGGGTGACACCGTGCGCGCGGAGGTGGTCCGCCAGGTGTTCGGCCTCGGCGTCCAGTTCGGCGTAGGTCCACTCCCGGCCCTCACCCACCACGGCGATGGCGTCCGGGTGGCGGTGCGCTCCCTCCTCGAACAGGTCCACCACCGTACGGTCGTCCGGTTCCGGGACGGCGCCGTCGGTGAAGGAGGCCGTGTCGGAGGCGTCGGGGCCCGCCAGCGCGGCCAGCGGCCGCTCCGGGTCCTGAACGAGCGAGGTGAGGATGCGCTCCAGGTCGGTGAGCAGGCGTTCGACCGTGTCCGGGTCGAAGTGCTCGGGCTCGTAGCCGATGAGGAGCCGGATCCGCTCGGTACCGTACGCGCTCAGGGCGAGCGGGTAGTTGGTGGCCTCGTTGGCGGTGACGTCGACGATCTCCAGGCCGTGTTCGGCGGCCGAGTCCTGGTCCACCGGGTAGTTCTCGAACACCACCAGGCTGTCGAAGAGCGGGGTGTCACCCGCAAGGGCGGCCTCCGCCTGGATGCGCGACAGCGACAGGTGGTCGTGCAGACGGGCGTCCGCCTGCACGCTCTGGAGTGCCCGCAGCCAGGTGAGGACCGTGGCGGCGGGATTCACCCGGATCCGGACCGGCAGGGTGTTGATGAAGATGCCCACCGCCGACTCGACGTCGGGCAGGTCGGCGGGCCGGCCGGAGGTGGTCGCGCCGAACACCACGTCCTCCTCACCCGAGTGCGCCGAAAGAAGCAGCGCCCAGGCCGCCTGGACCAGCGCGTTCACCGTCAGGCCGTGCTCACGCGCGAAGGCGTGGACGGCCCCGGAACGCTCCGCCGGGAGGTGGGTCTCGATCCGCACTCGGGAGCGGGCGGTGCGCACGTTCTGGGGCGCCCGGTCGTAGGGCAGGGGTGTGGGGGCCTCCAGCCCGGCCAGTACCCCACGCCAGTACTCCAACCCCTCCTGCTCGTCACGCCCGGCGATCCACTCCAGATGGTCACGGAAGGGCGGACGGGACGGGAGCGACCGACCACGATAGGCGGCGAACACGTCGGCCAACACCAGCGGCAGACTCCAACCGTCCAAAAGCAGGTGGTGGAAGGTCCACACCAACACCACACGGGTGTCACTCACCCTGGCCAGGGCCACCCTCGTCAACGGCGAGGTCGCCGGGTCCAACCCGCGCTCCTCGTCCGCACGCAGGAACTCGGCCCGGGCCCGATCCCGGCCCTCCTCGTCCAGACCACGCCAGTCCAACACCGTCACCGGTAGCGCTGCGGAGTAGCGGACCAACTGGACCGGGTTCGGCAGCCCTTCCCAGGCCGCGTGGGTACGCAGTACGGGGGTGGCGTCCACGACCTTCTGCCAGGCGCGGCCAAGGCGTTCGGGGTCGTCCACGCCTTCGACCTCCACGATGACCTGTTCGAGGTAGGAGGAGCCCTCCCCCATCAGGCTGTGGAAGAGCATGCCCTGCTGCATCGGGGTCAGCGGGTACACGTCCTCGACCTCACGGCCGTCGCCCACCAGACGATCCACCGCGGCCTGATCCAGTTCGGCGAGCGGGAAGTCCGAAGGACTCGCCCCGCCCACGCCCTCACTCAGGCAGAACCGCACCAGATCCGTCAGAGTGTCCACCAGGTCCGAGGCCAGTGACCGGACGGTGGCCTCGTGGTGGAGGCGGTGGGAGTAGGCCAGGTCCAGGACCAGCCGTTCGTCCACCACACGGCCGACCACGTCCAGCAGATGCGGGCGCCGCTCCTCGGGGAGGTCGCCGCCGCCCAGGGTGAGGGCGGTGTGGAAACCGGTGGCGGTGTCGAAGCGGCCCAGATAGTTGAAGCTCACCTCCGGCTCCGACACCCCGGCCAGAACCTCACGCTGAGCGGGCGAGCCCAGAT